>CAMVOG010000056.1 GCA_947169005.1 uncultured Clostridia bacterium
ACCGCGTCCTTCAGGGGCAGAGAGCGGACGGGCCCCCGGGCGTAAGGGATCACGCAATAGGTGCAGAAATTGACGCAGCCGTCCTGCACCTTCAGCATGGCCCGGGTCCGCCCATGCAGCTTCCCGGCAGGCAGGGGCTCAAAGACCCGGCGGCGCAGAGCCTCGTCGGTGACGACCCGGGTCTGCCTGGTGCGGAAAGCCTCCTCCATCTGCTCCACAAAGGCACGTCGATCCCCGCTGCCGCCCACGAGCTGCGCTCCCAGGGCCTTGGCTTCTTCGGGGCTGATCTGGCTCCAGCAGCCGCAGACGGCGATAAGCGCCTCGGGCTCGGCGGTCATGGCCCGGCGCACCGCCTGGCGGGATTTCCGCACGCTCTCAGCGGTAACGGCGCAGGTATTGACGACGCAGACCTCCGCAGCCTCCCCTTCCGTCACGATCTCGTGACCGCGCTCGGTAAGAAGCTGTTCCAGCGCCTGGCTTTCAAATTGATTGACCTTGCAGCCAAGGGTAACGATGCTGACCTTCATGGGACGCCTCCGTGGTTTTTGTTTGACAGGGACTGTTTTTTGCGGTATGGGTATGGATAAGTGCTCAGGGCTTATTTTTATTGTAGACCATCTTCGGACGGGATGCAAGGCAAAAGAGGAAACGACATGATCTATTTTGACAATTCTGCCACCACGCGGGTCTGTCCCGAAGCAGCGGAGGCGGCGCTGGCGGCTATGCGGGTGGGCTTCGGCAACCCCTCCTCCGGCCACGGGCCGGGGCGGGAGGCCGCCGCCCTGCTCCTGAAAAGCCGGGAAACCGTCGCAAAGGCGATCGGCGCCGGAAAGGACGAGGTTTTCTTCACCTCCGGCGGCACGGAAGCGGACAACTGGGCCGTATTGATGGGCGCCGCTCATAACAGCCGCCGGGGAAAGCATGTTCTCACCACCGCCGTGGAGCACGACGCCGTGCTCCAGCCCATGAAGGAGCTGGAACGCCGGGGCTTTGAGGTGGAATACCTGCGCCCGGACGCGGACGGAAACATCAGCCCGGAGCGGGTGGAGGCCGCCATCCGGGAAGACACCTGCCTGGTCTCCCTCATGTTGGTGAATAATGAGACTGGCTGCGTCTTCCCCGTGGAGGCGGCTGCCAGGGCGATCCGGCAAAAGGGCTCACGCGCCCTGCTGCATACGGACGCGGTGCAGGGCTTTCTGAAGCTGCCCATCAAGGCAAGGAGCCTGGGCGTCGATCTCATGACCCTTTCTTCCCACAAGATCCACGGCCCCAAGGGAGCCGGGGCGCTCTTTATCCGCAAGGGGCTCCATCTGCCTCCCCTGCTGCTGGGCGGCGGCCAGGAGGGCGGGCTCCGCTCCGGCACGGAGGCCATGCCCGCCATTGCGGGCTTTGCCGCCGCTGTGGAGGCGGGGCTCCCCCGGCTCACCGCGGACGCGGCCCACATGGAGGCCCTGAAAGCCCGCCTGTTGGAGCTTTTGGCGGAAAAGCTGCCCGAGGCCCGGCGGATCGGGACCGGGACGGCCCCCCACATCGTCTCGCTCTCCCTCCCAGGCTACCGCAGCGAGGTGCTGATGAACGCCCTGGACGCGGAAGGCATCTGCGTTTCCAAGGGCAGCGCCTGCAAAAAAGGCCGCCGCAGCCACGTTCTGGAGGCCATGGGCCTGGACAACGCAGTCATGGACGGCAGCCTGCGGGTGAGCTTCTGCGGAGAGAATACGATGGAGGAAGTGGAGGCGTTTGTGGAGGCGCTGGCAAGGATAAAAGAAAAGCTGTATCCGAGCTTGAGATAAAATAACAGACGCGGAGGAAATCAATTTCTTCCGCGTCTGTACTATTATGATATATATCCTGCGGGCGCCCGAAGGGCGCCCCTACGGGAGCGTCACGGCAACACGATCATTGCACTTTGCACATTACAAATTGCACATCGGGCATTGCCTATCCTCCCCCGCCTTATCTGACCTCGGTGAGGATCTTGCAGAGCTGGGCACGGGTGACGGGGGCTCCGGGACGCAGGGTGCCGTCGTCGTAGCCGTTGATGACGCCGCGGCCAACCAGCTCCTCCAGGTAGGTCCTGGACCAGGACTGAACGCTGGCGTTATCCCGGAAGAAGCTCAGGTCCGCCAGGTAATAGCCCCTGGCCTGGATGCGGCCGATGATGGTCATGGCCTGCTCGCGGCTGAGGGGATCATCGGGCGCAAAATAGAGGCCTCCCGGCTCCTGCTTGCCGGTGATGACGCCCAGGGAATAGATCGCCTTCACGGCATCCGACGCCCAGGCTGGGATCCGCTCCACATCCACGAAGGGCAGCTCTTCGTCCGCAAAGGCCGCGGTATCCAGCCGCAGCCAGCGGGCCACCATCACGGCGCACTGCGCGCGGGTCACGGGGCTGTTGGGATCGAAGAGGCCCGCCCCGACGCCGTTGACCACGCCCTGCCCGGCCATGTAATCCACATACTGCTTCGCCCAGTGGCCCTCCACATCGGTAAAGCCCTGCTCCTGGACAGGCTCTTCCTCGGGCTCCTGGATGGGCTCGGTCTCGGCCCCTTCCTCCGGCTCAGGCTGCTCCGCCGGCGGCTCGGGCAGCCAAAGAGCCGAGGTGCTCATATTCCCGCTCTGATCCCGGACGGTGACGCTGATCCGATGCCCGGGCTCCAGGCTCCGGGCTGGAATACGGACGCGCCCGTTCTCCGCCTCCCAGGCGAACTCGATATCCACGCCGTCATAGCTGACGGTGATGCGGTCCCGCGTAAAGCTCTCGTCCCGGTCGTCGGAGATCAGCGCACGGACCTCTTCATTTTCATAGGTCGTATACACGGTGGGCGGCTCCGAATCCGGGTCCGCGCCCGTGGAGCTGACAAGCTGATCGATCCAGCAGCTCCCCGCGCCGGTAAGGCGGAAGCCCACGATCTCACGGCGGCCCTCCAGCCGATTCGCCACAGGCACAATGATCTGCTGCCAGCCAGCAGCGGAAAGCTCCGTCAAGGGAATCTCCTCGCCGCTGCCCATGACCAGGCTGAGGCTGCCGCTGCCGCCGTCCCCGGCGACCCAGAGGGAGACAAAGCTCGCGAGGGGATCCAGCGCCGCGCTGTAGGGATAGAAAATGCTCTCCAGAAGGCCGTCGGACATAAGCCGCAGACTGTGCTGTCCAAAGCGCACGTGATCCTTCGCGCTCTCCTGCTCCATCCCCGCCGCCGCGGGCAGATAGCTCTCAAAGCCCTCGATCTCCTGATAGGTCGACTTTACCGTGACCTCCACGGACTTGCTTGTGGAGCCCGCGGAAACCTTAACAACGCCGCGCCCGCTGTGCTCTCCCGCCGTAAACAGGCCCTTTTCATCAACGCTGCCGATATTGCCCTCGACGCTCCAGGTATAGGCCTCCGGGATGCTGAAAACCTCGCGGCCGAAGTACGTGCTCTCAGCCAGCAGACTGATCTCGTCGCCGTTGTACAGGCTCACGCTTTTCAGCGGGCTTTCACCGCCCTCCTGATAGAGCGTGATCGCCTCCGGGGAGGAGATCACGATGATCTCGGCGCTGTCCTTCAGGCCGGAGACCGTTCCCGTCAAGGTAGCGTTCCCGGCGGTCTCCGCCGTAAAGACGCCCTCCCCGTCCACGCTGCCCGTGCCTGTGACGCTCCAGCTCACGGCCTCGGTCAGCTCCACGGGATTGCCCGCCTCATCGGCGGCCCGCAGCACGAAGGATACGGGGGTGCCGCAGAGGACAACGGGGTAAGCGGGATAAGCCACCGCGGTACGGGCCTCGCCGCTACCCTCTCCGGCGGCGGCCAGCATGATATAATTGGTCACGGAACGTTCCCCATAGCAGGGGGAATTGACCTGGGAGCTGCTGTCGTCCCCCACGTAGCGCACGTGGAGGTTTGTAGAGCCGCCGCCGTCCAGGAGGCAGGCCTCGGTGCAGCCCAGCTCCAGCAGGCGACGGGCCACATCGGAAACCTTGAGTCCCTCACTGTAGCCGCTCTGCCGCCCGTCCACCGTATACATAACGAGGGTCCCATCCGGTCTGAGGCCCAGGGCTGTGCGCGGGGCGATCTGATTATCGTCGATATCCGGCTGGATAACGCCCTTATCCAGCAGCCGATAGAGCCCACCGACGGCGTGCTTTACATTTGTCCAATCCTTATTCGCGTTGACGCTGATCCGCAGCGCGTCCCCGGGCTTGAGGGCGCGAAGCAGGTCCAGAAAATAGGCCGGGCCGCTCTGCGTCATGGAAAGGAGCATTTTACCGGGAGCCAGCTCCAACTCCTGGTCCGTTTCCACGATCTCCTCCACGGTCATATCCAGATAGCTGTTCATGCGGAGCTGTTTGTCGTCCGCCGGGGCGAGGACCACGTTCACCGTCGGGACCCCGAAGCGGGTCCTGGCAGCATAATCCTCCGTATACAGATACAGGCCCGCGTCCGAGATGCCGGTATTGATGCCGTAAAGCAAATGGTCGAGCCCCTGCAGGCGGGCATACGCGTTCAGCTCCGGCTTGCCCATGATGACGCTGCCGTCCTCAAAGAAGCCGACGGCGTTGAAGCCGCCGTCCGAGCAGCGGATGATCCCGTCCGATACCACGATGCCCACGGGCTGGTAATTCCCGACGCCGTAGAAATCGCCGTTGACGCCGCCGATCACGTTCCGCCCTGTATTTTCGATCAAGGCAGCCATGGAGTCGAAGCGGCCGTAATTGAGCAGCTTGGAGCCGTAAACCATGACGGGGACCACAGTTTCATTGGGGGTATAGGTGATGTAATGCTCCTCCTGCCTGCCGTCATAATCAAAGACCGTTTCATGCAGCTCGATCCCTTCCCCGAGGGGCACGCTGCCGGCAAACTGCTCCGTTCCCAGGGCAGCCGCGCTCTGGGCCAGCATCAGTCCGGTCAGGACCGCCCCGACCACAGACCGCATTTTCATATGTCTCATATCCCTCTCTCCTTTCAGGGAACCTTATTCGATCACAGCATATCATTGTCCACTATCCGCTGTTGCTATCATTTTAAAAGTCACTTGATTATAGCATATGTTCCGCAAAAAAACAATACGCCGGAGCAAGGGGTTTTTTCCCATTGCTCCGGCGAATGGTATGCCGACTCTGCATCATTCGTGCATCATGGCGTTCAGGTCTATGAGGGTGATCTCGATCTGATAGAGCTCCCTGCTGCGATAGACGCCCAAGGTGATGGTATCTCCCACGGAAAGCCGGTCAAGCACTGCGTTCAGCTCCTCCAGGGAGCCTATCTCTGTTCCGTTTGCCGAAACGATGATGTCCCCCCGGGATATGCCCTTCTCATAGGCGTCCGCCCCGGTAAAGACGCCCTCGACAAAGACGCCGGAGGGCAGCCCATAGAAGGCGGCGGCGGACAGGGGGATGTCGCTGAGCTGCAGCCCCGTAGAGGGTTGGCCGGAAACGTAACCCTTTTCCAGCAGCTCCTCCACCACGGGCTTTACCACGCTCATGGGCAGGGCCAGGGCGATACGCCCCAGGTCATAGCGCTCCGTGAGCGGCGCGTTCAGTATTCCGATGACCTGGCCGAAAGCATTGAATACCGCTCCGCCGGAACAGCCGGCGCCGCCGTAAGCCGTGGTCTCCAGGGCGGTGAGGCTGTAGCCGTCCAGCCGGACGGGAGCTTCCCTGGCGGCTACCAGCCCGTCCGTAACCGACAGGCTGCCCGGGAGCGCGCTGCCGATGGCTATGACGGCGCTGCCCGTCTCCACGCTGCTCAGATCGGCAAACTCCGCCTCCTGCAGGCCCTCCGCCTCCACCTGGAGGACAGCCAGGCCGCTGACGCCGTCGCTACCCACGCGGGCGGCGGAAAGAGAGGTGCCGTCCGAGAGGAAAACCGTTACAGAGGAGGCTCCCCGCAGCAGGTGTGCGTTCGTCAGAAGGCTGCCGTCCTCCGTGAGGCTCACGCCGCTGCCGAAGCCGCACATTTCTCCTGCGCTGTCAAAGCAGACGACAGAGACCACGGATTTCTCATAAAGCTCCTCGGCGCCCAAGCGCTCTCCCCGGCGGGACGAGGGCTCCAGGTCGATGCGTGTGTCAAGGCTTCGGGGAGCGGCCTCATCGGGAACGGCGGTCTCCCGGCTTACGCTGCTCTCCGCCGGGACAGGGTCCGTCTCCCCCTCCGTGCTGCTGAGCTGTACCCGCGTTCCGAAAAGGCGGCTCAGGCCCCGCTCCTCCTCGTCAAGGATGCCGGAGAGGCCCAGGTAAAAGACACCGCAAAGCAGAAGCAGCACCAGCAAGGCCAGCACCGTGCCGAGAATGACGCGCTTGCGGTCCTGCCGTTTGCGGCGAGCCTCCTCTGCCGGGGCTGTGTAAGCCGCGTCGCAGGTAAAGCGGCGGGGGTCCTGCCCTTCCAGCTCCTCCATATTCCAATCGTGTTCCATTTTGCTCCCTCCCGGGGGATCGTTATTGGGCGGCGGCCAGGGTGAAGACGAATTCCGTCTCATGGTTTTTGCTCGTCACCGTGATGTTCTCGCCGTAACCCGTCAGAATGCTTTTGACGATGTAAAGTCCGAGTCCGACGCCGTCCTTATCCATGCTGCGGGACTTGTCAGACTTATGAAAGCGATCAAAGATATAAGGCAGGTCGTCAGGGGCGATCTCGTCCCCTTGATTCTTCACGGCTACATAGGCCTTTGTGCCGCTTTTCCAGATGCGAAGGGTCAGCGTCGAGCCCTCATAGGAAAACTTCACCGCGTTATCCAGCAGGTTGTAGCAGATCTGTGTGATCGCGTCCTGCTCTCCCCGTACCCGGATGCCCTCATCGGGAATCTGCACGTCCACGTCCAGCTTTTTCCCGTTGACGCGGCTTTCCAGGCTCAAAATCGCCATGCGCAGGGTCTCGCAGATATCGCAGGTTTTTTTCAGCGCTTCCTCCGGGCTGGACTGGAGGCGGGAAATATCCAGCATTTTCCGCACCAGTCGGGACAGACGGCGGGTCTCGTCGGAAATAATGGTGAGATACCGCTCCCGCTTCTCCCAGGGGATGGTGCCGTCCAGCAGGCCGTCGGCGTAGCCGGTGATGGTGGTCATGGGGGTTTTCAGCTCATGGGAGATATTGGCGATAAACTCCCGCCGCTGAGTCTCCGCGCTTTCCAAAGACTCGGCCATCTGGTTGAAGGCCTCCCCCAGCTCGCTGAATTCATCCTGGCGATCCTCAAAATTGAGGCGGGCGCTGAGATCGCCGCCGCCGAAGGTACGCGCCGCGGCGGCAAGCTCCCGCAGCGGGGCCACCTGCCTCGCGGCCAGATACCAGGAAAGAGCCAGCACCGCCAGCAGAAGCACGGAGGCGATCAGCGCAAAGATGCCGATGAAGCCGCTCCACAGGTCCATGATGCTCGTCAGGTCCGCGGCGGCCAGCACATAACCCAGCACCGCGCCGTTTTGCGGATCCTCCACATGCCGGACGGCCAGATAGCGCTTGGCAGGGAAAAAGCCGTCCAGATCCGTCAGCACAGAGCCCCCGGGCACAGCGGTCAACTTCTCCAGCCGCTGCACGGAAAAGGAGTGCCCCAGATGCTCACAGAAGGCCTCGCTGTCCGAGCAGGAAACCACAGTGGCCAGCGCGTCGCAGAGGACAACATGGGCCCCGCCCGCCTGGGCAATGGAGCTGAGCTGGATGCGAAGCTCCCAATCGGAGAGCTCTCCGTCCATGCTGCGGGCGGCAGCGGCGTTGGCGGCCACCTCCGCGGTGGTGCTGATGGCCTCGCGCTTCTCGGCCAGGGCATAGCGATAACTGAAGCCGGAAAAGGCCAGGGCAAAGAGCAGGATCGCCAGCAGGAAGACCAAAAAGGTGCTGAGAAAGTATTTCAGGAAAAGACCGTTCCGTTTCATCCGTCGATCGTCTCGAACTTATAGCCCACGCCCCAGACCGTCTTGAGGCTCCACTTGTCGCTGACGCCCTCCAGCTTTTCCCGCAGGCGCTTGATATGCACGTCCACGGTGCGGGAGTCCCCAAAGTAGTCAAAGCCCCAAACCTCATCCAAAAGCTGGTTGCGCGTGTAAACATGATTGGGCGAGGCGGCCAGATGATAGAGCAGCTCCATCTCCTTGGGCGGGGCCTCCACCCGCTTGCCGTCCACGATCAGCTCATAGGAATCCAGGTTGATGACCAGCTTGTCATAGACCAGCTTCTTTTCCTGCTTGTCCCCCTCCGGGTCCTTCCGGCGCAGGACCGCGTGAACGCGGGCCACCAGCTCAGAGGGCTCAAAGGGCTTGGTGATATAATCATCCGCCCCCATTTCCAGGCCGGATACCTTGTCATAGGTCTCCCCCTTGGCGGTAAGGAAAATGATGGGCACGGTGGAAAAGGCCCGGATCGCCTTACAGACGGCCCAGCCGTCCATACCCGGCAGCATGATGTCCAGCAAAACGATGGAGGGATCGAAGATCTTGGCCTCGGCCAGACCTGTATTTCCATCCCCCGCCGTGCGCACGGTGAAGCCGTCCTTCTCCAGATAGAGAGAAATGAGCTCGGCAATATTGGGATCGTCCTCCACGATCAGGGCTTTCTTTGACATAAGGAACCCTCCCCTTTCTCTTATACTTATCTATTATAAACCAAAGGGAACAAAAAGGGTGAACTTTTTTTGAATTCAGCAGAAAAACGGACGCCTCCGCAGAGACGTCCGTTTTCAAAAGCGAATAAGGTATAATTACTTGAGCTCGACCTTGGCGCCGACAGCCTCGAGAGCCTTCTTGATCTCCTCGGCCTCGTCCTTGGAGACGGCTTCCTTGATCTTGGCAGGAATACCCTCGACAAGAGCCTTGGCCTCAGCCAGGCCCAGGCCGGAGACGATCTCACGGACAGCCTTGATGACCTTGATCTTCTCAGCGCCGAAGTCGGTCATAACGACGTCAAACTCGGTCTTCTCCTCGACAGGAGCGGCAGCGGCAGCGGGAGCGGCCACGGCGACAGCGGCGGGAGCAGCGGCGGAAACGCCAAACTCATCCTCGAGAGCGTGGACCAGGTCAGCCAGGTCCAGAACGGTGAGAGCCTTGATCTCTTCGATAAGAGCAGTAACTTTTTCGCTAGCCATTTTAAATTTCCTCCATTTAGTAATAGTTTTTTGTTTGTTGGTTGCGGCGCGTCAGGCGGCGCCTTCTTCGTTCTTCTTGTCCACGATGGCCTGCAGAACGACGGCGAGGCCACGGATGTTGCCGTTGAGCACATTGGCCAGACCCGTGATCGGGGCGATCATGGTGCCCAGGACCTGTGCAATCAGGACTTCCTTCGCAGGCAGAGCAGCCAGGGCCTTGACGCCTTCCACGTCGATGACCTTACCGTCCACGATACCGGCCTTGACCTGGATCTTGGAATCCTTCTTGTCGGCATACTCGCAAACGACCTTGGCCGCAGCGACGGGATCGCTGGCGCAGACGGCGAGAGCGGTGGGACCGTTCAGAATGGGGTCCAGCTCCTTCATGCCGATCTGATCCACGGCAAAGCGCGTGAGCGTGTTCTTCACGACGGCGTAATCGACGCCGGCATTGCGCATAGCGCGGCGCATTTCCGTATCGGTGGCCACGTCCGTGCCGGAATAATCGACGAAAACGGCGCCCTGCGCGTTCTGCAGCTTTTCAGCCAGAGAGGCGACGATGGCCTGCTTTTCACTGAGTACCTTTGCGTTGGGCATATTCTTTTTCACCTCCGGTTTATTCATCTGGGGGCAAAAGAAAAGCCCCCGCGCCGGAAAGACGTGAGGGCATTGATCAGTCATAATCAGATCAGAAAGCTCTCCTCGGCAGGACTTATGGTTGCCTGCTGTCTTCGGAACGCTGGTGTATTGTATCACCTATGACAGAATAAGTCAATACTTAATTTACTATTTTTTTTCTTTATTCAATACCTCTTATGTGTTCTCGCTGCCTGCGGCTGCCCTGTAGAGCAGCACCAGGCGGCGCGGATCGGACTGGTCCCCATCCACATAGCAGGTGGAGAGCAGCAGATACCTCTCCTCCGCGGTTTCCGTCCATTCGGCGCATTGGAATAGGGCGTTTTCCCGCAGGGCGTTCAGTCCCTCCGTCAGGCCAAATTCCTCACCGCTCAGAAAGGCGTTCAGATCGAAGACCTCCTCGGAATAGCCGCTGACCACGGACACCAGCAGCAGCTCCAGCTCATGACGCCCCGTACCGTTCCACAGCACGGCAGTGGGATTGTCCCGCGCGAAGCTATCCTCACAAAAGAGCTTCAGATCCGAAAACATTACTCCCCTTTGGCCGACATTATGCCCATACAGGAGCGTCCAGGAGTCCTCCAGAACGGCTGTGTTGCGAAAATCCACCGTAATACTCCCCGTTACGGAGCTGTTGCCGAGATAGTCACAGTACAGGTATTTATAAAACAGGCGGGAGCGCTGTTCCCCGACAGCGGAAAACCGTCCGCCACAGTCGATATACTCCTGGCGGAAGGCTCTGTCCTGCAGAATGGGATAGTCGATCTCCGTGCCGTCCACCATCAGCCAGCCGACAATATCGGGGTTGATGGCTTGCAGCGCCGCCAGGTCAAAGGCCGCGGGCTACTCGGGCGCAGGCTCCGGCTCCTCTACGGCAGGCGCCTCCGGAAGAGCGGCTTCCTCCGTCGTCGGCCCAGGCGCGGCCTCGGCAGGCTCCGCAGGCGCCTCCTCTTCAACGGGCGGAACGTCTTCCGCCTCTCCTTCCTCCCGGGATCGCTCCGGGAGCTCCGCCGCCTCCGCAAGCACAGGCGCGGTGACGGGGTGACGCTGAGGACGCAGCTCCTCCACGGCCGGGATATATTCCGCCCGCCCATGTCGAAGCTGCTTGTAACTCCAGCCCAGGCGAAACAGGGCATAGGCGATCAGCAGCAGCGCAAAAATACGGATCGCCAGAAGAAAACGCCGAGAGCTTATTATCTTTTTCACGGGCTCCGCTCCCTCCCGCCTGCACAGGTCAAGGCGGGGAAGCAACCGAGCGGTCGCTTCCCCGGAAAGGATCATTTGACTTCTGCTTCTTCTTTCTTCTCTTCTGTCTCGGGCTTTTGCTGCTCTTCTTCTTCGTCCGCCAAGACCTTCTTCCTGTAGCGGATCAGCCACAGGTCCATGGCCCAGCAGAGGATCAGCAGCAGGAGCATCAACGGCGTCCAGCGGTCAATAAGGATCATGGGCAGCCGCATATCCTCCGTCAGAATAAAGGCGATCAGCGCGACGACGGAAATCACAAGCTCCAGCAGCAGACCGATCCGGAAGCGGCGTTTGAAGGGCTTGACGTGGTAATAAAGCTCCTCAACGGCCTCGTTGAATTCATCCTCCGTAACCTCGGCGGCCGGCTCGGGCAGCGGCCGGCCGGATTCCTCCGCCCGGACCTTGCGCAGCTCCAGAGCAAGGGCCTCGATGCGATCCTTTTCCTCAAGCTCTTTCTCTTCCAGCTCCTCGGCGATCCGCAGAGCTTCCTTCCG
>CAMVOG010000057.1 GCA_947169005.1 uncultured Clostridia bacterium
TGAAAAGCCCCGTGGCCGCTACCGCCGTCAACGTGGGTATCGCCCTGGTGTATTTCTTCGTGAACTTCCTGGGGGCGGCCATACCCTGGGTGCTTTTCATCCCGGTCCCGCCCTTCCTGCACGGGCTGCGCGCCCTCTGGTTTGCGGAGGCCTCTCCCCTTTTGGTGATCCTCACCATGCTCGTCGCCCTCGCGTGGATGGCGGTCTTCGGGTGGCTCAGTATGAGAAAGGAGCCGAAACATGCGTAAGAAAGAAGCGGAGTATGAGCTCCCCAAAGAGACGAATCCCCACAATGCGGAAATCGGCAGCAAGACCATGGACAAGATGCTCAACAGCATGTGGATGGCCAGCGGCAACGCGGTGAACGAAAACAAGCGGGCCGGGGGCAGCGGCTGGAAGCACAACCTGCGCTTCGTGCTGATCGCCCTCCTCTTTCTGGTCCTGGGCCTGGGTGTGTACATCGCTATGCCTTACTTGGGGATAGCCCTGGAGTGGATCGTAAGCCGGATTTAGGGCTTAGTACAGAGTGCTTAGTGCGATAGTGCTTAGTAAGGAGCTGCTGCAATTGTGTTTTGCAGCAGCTCCTGTTCGTGTCATCCTGTGGCCGTTAGGCCGAAGGATCTTTTCTTTTTTTGCTCTGATCCGCGGAAAAACCTTTGCTAATGCTCAGGATGACTTTTTTTCACACCTGTACTTATTTTGCAACAGCCCTCTGCACAACAGAATGAGGGCATAGAAAAACCCCGGAGCCATAGGCTCCGGGGTACTTGTTTGAAAGAGGATGCTGATTACTGGCCCACGGCGGAGAGGTAATAGTCCGCAGGACGGGACTTCATTTCCTTAATGCCAAGGACGATGCTGCAAAGGGTGGCGATCAGGGTGAGGACGATCAGGGCGATCTGGATGTAACGGGCAACGGGGTTGGTGCAATAGTCACGCATGAAGTAGTTGCCGAAATAGCCGATGATGCCGTACACGCTGAAAACCAGGGGCAGGAAGCAAGTGCCGAGGCCGCGCTTGTTGGCGCAGACGATGATGGCGATGATGCCCACGATGGCCATGACGACCACAACGTGCAGCTCCTTGAGGCTGATGAACTTCACGCCCAGGACCTTCTCGATCTGCAGGAAGTTGGTGGGATAGAGCATGATACCCCACAGGGACTTGCTGTTGACGTAATCCTTGCTGCCGAGACCGTAATCCGCCTTGTCATACTGGAAGTAAGGCAGGAGCCAGGCAATGAAGGTGAGGGCGATCAGGCCCAGCATCACGTAACGCATGATATTGATGAGATTCAAAAGGCTTTCTCTCTTGCTATCGATCCTATCCATAAATACGAGACCTCCAACTCAAGCACGAAATCAGCATTCTGCTGTGGTTACTGGATGTAGTTTAGCATAAAACGCATGAGATTTCAAGTCTATTTTTTAATAATTTGCATAAAAAACTAAGTCAGCCGGCGGGAGGCCCTCAGCCGATGATCTTCAAGGCGCCGGTGGGACAGGCAGCGGCACATTTTCCGCACTTCCGGCAGTCGTTCAGAATGACGGGATCGTTGAACTCCGGGCGGATGGCGGCGTTGAAGCCCCGGTCCACAAAGCCCAGCAGCGCCTTGCCCACAACCTCGTCGCAGACGCGCACACAGAGGCCGCAGAGGATGCACTTGCCCTGGTCCCGCTCGATGGTCAGCAGCCTGCGCTCCTTATAGGCCTTGTGCTTCTCGCCGCACAGGCGGCAGGGATCGAAGTCCATGCAGGTATTGGCGGCCTTGATCAGGCGGCAGTCCTTATAATCGAAGCAGCCGCATTCCAGGCAGCGGGCCGCCTCGCGCCGGGCCTCATCCGCCGGGAGACCCAGGTTGATCTCGGCGAAATCATGGCGGCGCAGCTCCGCCGGCCGCTGGGGCATACGCACGCGCCCCCGCTTCTCGCGGCCCTCGAACATGTCGGGCCGGGGCTCCTGGCTGGAGCAGTAGGGCTCGCGGTAAGGCACGATGGCGCCGCTTAAATAGCTGTCGACGACGGCGGCGGCACGCCCGGCCTCGCCGATGGCGGCGATGGCGATGCTCGCGCCCTTATTGGTGGCGTCGCCCACGGCGAAGACGCCCTCCAGGTTGGTGAGAAAGCTGCTCTCGTCCGCCGCGATGCTGCCCTTGCGGTTCAGCTCCACGCCGTCCAGGCCGGCGGGGTCCAGCTTCTGGCCGATGGCGGCGATAACGCAGCTTACCTCCACGGTCTCGAAGCTGCCCTCCACGGCCTTGGGGGAGCGGCGGCCGGAGGCGTCCGGCTCGCCCAGCTCCATCACCTGGAGCTTGACGGCCTTCACGCGGCCGTCCTCGCTGAGGATCTCGGCGGGGTTGCGCAGGAACTTGAAGGTGACGCCCTCTTCCCGGGCCTCGTCGATCTCCACCTGCTCGGCGGGCATTTCCGCCTCCGTGCGGCGATAGACCACGTAGACCTCCCGGGCACCCAGGCGCACGGCGGTGCGGCAGGCGTCCATGGCAGTATTGCCGCCGCCCACGACCATGACCTTGTCCCCGATTTCGGGGCGCTCGCCCAGGTTGACGGCCCGCAGGAAGTCGATGCCGCCCAGGACGCCCTCGGCCTCCTCGCCGGGGCAGCCGATGCTGCTGCTCTTCCAGGCGCCGGTGGCCAGGACCACGGCGTCGGCGGACTGGCGCAGGGTCTCCAGCGTCACGTCCTTGCCCAGGCGCTTATCGTTCAGCATCTGCACGCCCAGGGCCTTGATGGCGGCGATCTCCTTCGCCAGCACGGCCTTGGGCAGCCGGTACTCGGGGATGCCGTAGCGGAGCATGCCACCCATCTCGGGCATGGCGTCGTAAACCGTGACCTTATGGCCCTTGAGGGCCAGGTAATAGGCCGCTGTGAGGCCGCCGGGGCCGCCGCCCACAACGGCGACGCGCTTGCCCGTGGCGGGCGCGGCGGACGGGGTATAGGGAGCCTCGGAGGCCAGGTCGTTATCCGCGGCAAAGGCCTTTAAGTAGGCGATGGAAACGGGGCTCTCCACGTTCTTGCGGCGGCACTCCCGCTCGCAGGGATGGGGGCAGACCCGGCCGATGGAGGCCGGGATCGGGATCTTCTCCTTAATAATACGCACGGCCTCGCGGTCGTTGCCCAGGGCGATCTGCTTGATATAGCCCTGCACGTCCGTCCCGGCGGGGCAGGTCACGCCGCAGGGACCGCGGCAGTCGCCGTGATGGTCCGACATCAGCAGCTCCAGCGTGACGCGGCGGGACTGACGGGCCCGGGGCGTCTCGGAGCTGACGACCCAGCCGTCCCCGGCGACGGTGGAGCAGGCGCGCATGAGCTTGGGCATGCCCTCCCCTTCCACAACGCAGACGCCGCAGGCGCCGAATTCCTTGACGGATTCGTCGTGGCAGAGGTTGGGGATCTCGATGCCGTTCTCCCGGGCGATCTCCAGAATGGTCTTGCCCTTTTCACCGAGGCAGACCTTGCCGTTGATGGTGATCTTGATAAGCTCGCTCATATCCTCGCCCCCCTTATTCCACGACTACCGCGCCGAAGCGGCAGACGCTCTTGCAGCTTCCGCACTTGATGCACTTGCTGCTGTCGATGACGTGCGGTTTCTTGGCCTCGCCCGTGATGCACTGGGCCGGGCAGTTCTTCGCGCACTGGCGGCAGCCCTTGCACTTTTCCGCCTCGATGCGGTAGGTCAAAAGGGCCGCGCACTCCCCGGCGGGACATTTCTTTTCGTTGATATGGGCCTCGTACTCCTCCCGGAAGTAGCGCAGGGTGGTCAGCACCGGGTTCGGCGCGGTCTGGCCCAGGCCGCAGAGGGCCCCGTCCTTGACGGCGGAGCAAAGCTCCTCCAAAAGGGCGATATCGCCCTCGCGACCGTTCCCCTCCACGATGCGGGTGAGGATCTCGTAAAGCCGCTTGGTGCCAAGGCGGCAGGGAACGCACTTGCCGCAGCTCTCGTTGGTGGTGAATTTCAGGAAGAAGCGGGCCATTTCCACCATGCAGGTGGAATCGTCCATGACCACCATGCCGCCGGAGCCCATGATGGCGCCGGTGGCGCTGAGGGCCTTATAGTCGATCACGGTGTCCAGCAGGCTCTCGGGGATGCAGCCGCCGGAGGGGCCGCCGGTCTGGACGGCCTTGAACTTCCGCCCGTCCCGGACGCCGCCGCCGATATCGAAAATGACCTCCCGCACGGTCTTACCCATGGGGATCTCCACCAGGCCGCCCCGCTTGATCTTGCCCGTGAGGGCGAAGACCTTGGTGCCCTTGCTCTGCTCGGTGCCCATGGCGGCAAAGGCCGCGCCGCCGTTGGCGATAATCCAGGCCACGTTGGCAAAGGTCTCCACATTATTGATGTTGGAGGGCTTGTTCCAATAGCCGCTCTGGGCCGGGAAGGGGGGCTTCAGCCGGGGCATGCCCCGCTTGCCCTCCAGGGACTCAATGAGGGCCGTCTCCTCGCCGCAGACGAAGGCGCCCGCGCCGGCCTTGATGCGCATGGTGCAGGAAAAGCCGCTGCCCAGGATATTCTCGCCCAGATAGCCCCGCTCGGAAGCCTGGCGAATGGCCTCCGTCAGGCGGGTGATGGCAAGGGGGTACTCCGCCCGGACGTAGACGATCATTTCCGCCGCGCCGATGGCGTAAGCGCCGATGAGCATGCCTTCAATGAGGCTGTGGGGGTCGGACTCGATAACCGCCCGGTCCATGAAAGCGCCGGGGTCGCCCTCGTCCGCGTTGCAGATAAGGTACTTGGGGCCGCCCACCGCCTCGCGGGCCGCGTTCCACTTGAACCAGGTGGGGAAGCCCGCGCCGCCACGCCCGGCCAGGCCGGAGGTCTTGATCTCCGCGATCACGTCCTCGGGGCTCATGCCGCCCAGGACCTTGGCGATGGCGCCGTAGCCGCCCTCGGCGATGTAAGCGTCGATATCATTGGGGTCTATAAGGCCGCAGTGGCGCAGGGCGATGCGGGTCTGCTTCGTGAGGAAGCTCTCGTCCTCCGCCGTAATGGCCAGGTCCTCCACGGCGGAGAAATCCCCCGTGGTGAGGGCGGCGGAAACGCGCTCCGCGTCCTTTTCC
The DNA here is from genome assembly GCA_947169005.1 of uncultured Clostridia bacterium. Lineage (GTDB taxonomy): Bacteria > Bacillota > Clostridia > Oscillospirales > Oscillospiraceae > RGIG6375. The sequence continues at coordinate 5,076 of CAMVOG010000057.1, forward strand.
GAAACGCGGACCAGCCGCTTGAGGAGCTTGCCCGCCTCGTACACGTCCACGATGGGCTCCAGGAAGCACATGCCGATGCAGCCCGTGACGCCCAGCTGATACCCGCCGCTGCACAGGCTCTCCAGCGCGGTATAGACCTTGCCCGCGCCCGCCGCGAGGCCGCAGCTTCCCTCGCCGATCACTGCCTTTCTCATTGGGCGGCCACCTCCTTTTCCCGAAGCTCATCCAGAATTTTCAGCGCCTTGGCCGGGGTCAGGGACCCATAGGTCTCCCCGGAGATCATCATCACCGGGGACAGGCTGCAGCAGCCCAGGCAGGCCACGGTCTTCAAGGTAAAGAGCCCGTCCTCCGTGGTCTCGCCGTCCTGGATCTTCAGCTTTTCCGTGATGGCCTTCTCAATGCTGTTGGCCCCGTTGACGTGGCAGGCCGTGCCCTTACATAGCATGATGGGGTGCTTGCCCACGGGCTTCAAGCGGAACTGGGCGTAGAAGGTGGCCACGCCCATCACCTGGGCGGGACTCTGGCCTGTGCGCTCCGCGATATGGTAGATCACGTCCACCGGCAGGTAGCCGTAGATCTCCTGGGCGTGCTGGAGAATGGTGATCAGACTGCCCTTCTGGGGGGCGTACTCGGCCAGCACCCCTTCCAGAAGGCTCAGATCGCTCTTCTTCTCGCAGCAACAGCTTTCACTCATGTTTTTCCCTCCCGAACAGAAAAAATAAACGATATGACGAGCGCAGAAATGAGCCGCCGAAAACCAAGGGTTTTCGGCGGCCCCTCCGCGTTTTCGTTTTGCTCAGCCCTCGACTTCGGGCTCGATTACAGGCGCGTCCACCGCGTTCTTCTGCACGCTGGCGACGCCGTTCTTGCAGCTGGCCATGGTCTTGTAGCCCTCGCTGACGGCGATGATCTGGCCGTTGGTGGCCTTCAGACGGAAGCGGAACTCACCGGCCTTGTCCGTATAAAGCTCAAACTTCGGGTGCTTGAGCACCTCGAAGCCCTCCACCGTCTGATCCTCGACGGCGGCGATGGGAGCGTTCTTCGCCACGCTGGCGACACCCTTTTTGCAGGCAGCCAGGCTGGCATAGACCTCAGACGTGGCAATGACCTCGCCGTTGGTGGCCTTCAGATCGAACTTCACGCCCGTGTTGGTATTGCGGATAACAAATTTGCCCATATTTCTGCCTCCTAAGTCAAGTTGCTTTCATTATAGCTATTTTAGCGAAAAAAGCAAGGGCGGGGGAAACAATTTCAGAAAAAAAAGTAAAAATGCTCCTTTTGGGTAGTGATTTTTCCGATAGTCTCTGTTATAATGTGCTTATAAGTACCCGCGGAGCTTCCGCGCGGCTGATTTTTCACAAGGACCAAAACGGATCAAACTGAAAGGAGAACACTATCATGGGACTTATTCAAGCGGCTCTGGGCAGCGTCGGCGGCGTGCTGGCTGACCAGTGGAAGGAATACTTTTACTGCGAGGCGCTTCCTGCCAACGTGATCGCCACCAAGGGCCACAAGCGCGTTTCCAACCGTTCCTCCAATACCAAGGGCAGCGACAACATCATCTCCAACGGCTCCGTCATCGCCGTGGCGGACGGCCAGTGCATGATCATCGTGGACCAGGGCAAGGTCACGGAGCTTTGCGCCGTCCCCGGTGAGTTTACCTATGACAGCTCCACCGAGCCCTCCATTTTCTCCGGAAGCCTGGGCCAGAGCATCATCGAGACCTTCAAGAACATTGGCAAGCGCTTCACCTTCGGCGGCGAGCCCCCGAAGGATCAGCGTGTGTACTACTTCAATACCAAGGAGCTGATCGGCAACAAGTACGGCACGCCCAGCCCCGTCCCCTTCCGGGTGGTTGACCAGAACATCGGCCTGGACATCGACATCTCCATCCGCTGCTTCGGCGAGTACAGCTACCGGGTCTGCGACCCCATCCTCTTCTACACCAACGTCTGCGGCAACGTGACGGAAAACTACGTGCGCGAGACCATCGACGGCCAGCTCAAGACCGAGCTGCTCACCGCTCTGCAGCCCGCCTTCGCCAAGCTCTCCGCCATGGGCATCCGCTATTCCGCCCTGCCCGGCCACACCATGGAAATGGCCGACGCCCTCAACGAGGTGCTGTCCGCCAAATGGCGCGAGCTGCGCGGCATCGAGATCGTCTCCTTCGGCGTTTCCTCCGTGAAGGCCAGCGAGGAAGACGAGGCCATGATCAAGGAGCTGCAGCGCAACGCCACCTTCCGCAATCCCACCATGGCCGCCGCCCACCTGGTAGGCGCCCAGGCCAGCGCCATGCAGTCCGCCGCCGCCAACCAGAACGCGGGCCCCGCCATGGCCTTCATGGGCATGAACATGGCCGGGAACGCCGGCGGCATGAACGCCCAGAGCCTCTTCCAGATGGGCCAGCAGCAGGCCGCGGCGCAGCCCCAGCAGCCTGCCGGCCAGCCCCTCCCCGCCGCCCCCGCGGCGGACGGCTGGACCTGCCCGAGCTGCGGCGCCCAGGCCAAGGGCAAATTCTGCCCCGAGTGCGGCACCAAGAAGCCCGAAGCCCCCGCCGGCTGGACCTGCCCCACCTGCGGCGCGGTGAACAAGGGCAAGTTCTGCTCCGAGTGCGGCGCCAAGAAGCCCGCCGGGACCCCCAAGTACAAGTGCGACAAGTGCGGCTGGGAGCCTGAGGACCCCACCAAGCCGCCCAAGTTCTGCCCCGAGTGCGGCGATCCCTTCGACGAGAACGACGCTCAATAAGTACGCATCCACCGGGTCTCTCCCTCCGGGAGGGACCCGGCAATATGAAAGGAGACGGCTCCTATGGGCCTATTCAGCAAGAAGACCTGCTCCGTCTGCGGCGAGGACTGCGGACGCATTTTCGTGCGTAAATTGGAGGACGGCAACCTCTGCAAGGACTGCACGAAAAAGCTCTCCCCCTTCTTCAGTGAGCGCCGCCACAGCACCGTGGACGAGATCCGTCAGCAGCTTGCCTACCGCGAGGCGAATCTGGCGGAGGTTGAGGCTTTTCACGTGACCCAGACCCTGGGCAACGGCACCAAGGTCCTCATTGACGAGGACGCGGGCAAATTCATCGTCACCTCCGCGAGAAGCTGGAAGGACGAGAACCCCGACGTGATCCCCCTGGCCGCCGTCACCGGCTGCCGCTGCGACGTGGACGAGACCAAGACCGAGATCAAGAAGGACGGGCCGAACGGACAAAAGATCAGCTACAACCCGCCCCGCTACGACATTGACTATAATTTTGAAGTGGTCATCAATGTGGATACTCCCTGGTTTGACGAGATCAAGTTCCGTCTGAACGGCTCGAGCATCGACAGAAGGGCCAGCGCCGAATACCGTAACTGCGAGGCCATGGGCAAGGAGATCTGCGAGGCCCTTACCAGGGTACGCCAGGACATCCGCGACAAGGCCGCGGCGGACGCCGCCCCCAAGACGGCCCAGACCTGCCCCCACTGCGGGGCCACCACCATCGCCGACGCGAACGGCTGCTGCGAATACTGCGGCGGCGCGCTGAGCTGAGCAAATAACGGGCTCTCCCGGACCTGCCCGCGAGGGGCGGCCCGGGAGAATTGCCGTGCCCCAGGACGACACGGGATTTGGAGGGACCTATGGCAAAAACCGTAAACTATCAATGCCCGGCCTGTACGGGACCGCTGCATTTTTCCGCCAACAGCGGCAAGCTGGAATGCGAATACTGCGGCAGCGTCTACGAGACCGATTACATCGAAAAGCTCTACCGGGAGAAGGAGGCGCAGGCCGCCTCCGCGGAGCACAAGGCCGAGGACCAGGCCCAGGCCGCCGAGCAGCAGGCCCAGGCCGACACCGAATGGGGCGGCGGGGACGCCGGAGGCTGGAGCCAGGAGGAGGCCGCCGCTCTGCGGGCCTTCAACTGCCCCTCCTGCGGGGCGGAGATCGTATGCGAGGCGACCACCGCCGCCACCGCCTGCGCCTACTGCGGCAACCCCACCGTGGTGCCCGGCCGCCTGGACGGCATCCTGCGGCCGGACTACGTGATCCCCTTCAAGATGGACAAAAACGCCGCCGTCTCGGCGCTGAAGGCCTATTACAAGGGCAAGCGCTTCCTGCCCTCCGCCTTCTCCGCCGCCAACCACATTGAGGAGCTCCAGGGCATCTACGTTCCCTTCTGGCTCTTCAACGGCACGGCGGACGCACAGATCCAGGTGGAGGCCACCCGCTCCCACGTCACCAGGACCCGGAATGAGGAGATCACCACCACCGAGCACTTCCACGTTACCCGCGCGGGGACCATCGACTTCCGTTTGGTGCCCGTGGACGGCTCCGAGAAGATGCCGGACGATCACATGGACACCATCGAGCCCTACGATTACAGGGACCTCACCGCCTTCTCCACCGCCTATCTGCCGGGCTACCTGGCCCATAAGTACGACGTGAGCATGGAGGAATGCGGCAAGCGGGCGGACCGGCGCGTGAACAACACGGCGGTGAGCACACTGATGAACACCGTCGTGGGCTACGACACCAAAACCGTTCTGGAACGGAACGTGGATATCCGCAACGGCAGCGCCAATTATGCCCTGCTGCCCGTGTGGATGCTGCGGACCAAGTGGAAGGGGAAGGATTACCTCTTCGCCATGAACGGACAGACCGGGAAGCTGGTGGGCGACCTGCCCGTGTCGGCAGCCAAGTTTGCCGCCTGGTTTGCGGGCATTTCCCTGCCGCTGATGGTGATTTTGGCCCTGATTCTGCATTTCCTCATGGGACCGCTGTTTTAAGGGGGGGGCAGAGAAGATGAAGAAAAGACTGGCTTCCCTGCTGCTGGCGGCGCTTTTGCTGCTGGCCCTTGCCGTCCCAGCCCTGGCCTCCGTCAACGAGGGTTATTTCTACACCGTGGCGGAGGACAGCTACAACGAGAGCTACGACCTGCGGCAGATCCCCGCTTATCTGGACGCGAAAACCAACAGCCTGGGCTTTGACTTCCGGGTAGACATTGTTTCCAGCACGGAGGACTATTCCATTGAGGAATACGCCGCCCTGTTCTACGAGCAGTACGAATACGGCTACGGCCCGAACAAGGACGGCATGCTGCTAATGATCCGTCTCAGCGGCAGCGAGGACGACTATTATATTGAGGAGTTCACCCTTCACGGCGAGGGCGAGGGCGAGGCCCTGCTGGACGGCGGATTGAACGATACCCTGCGGACCCTTCTCTTCCCCGTTCTTTCCGGCGGGATGTACGGCTCCCAGGAGACCGGGGACCGCTGCGCCGAGGGCATCCGCCTCTTCGTGGATACGTTGGCGGACGCGCTGAACTCCGACGCCTCCCGGGAGGTCATTCTCCCCGTGGAGACCGAAACGGCGACGGAAACGGCGGGCGGCAGTTCCCTGGCCGACGGGCTGGGCAGCGTGCTCATCCGGGACAAGGACGGGCTGCTGACCTCTTCCCAGCAGCAGGAGCTGGAGGCGAAGGCCCAGGCCATCGCCAATCAGTACGGCTGCAACCTCTACGTGCTGACGGTGGACAGCCTCGACGGGCAGGGCCGCCGCAGCTACGCCGAGCAGTATTACACCGACAACAATCTGGGCTACGGCTCCTGGCGGGACGGCGTTCTGTTCCTGGTGGCCATGGGCACCAGGGAGTACGTCACCGTCACCTGGAGCCACGACCCCAACGACTGGCTGAACTACGGCACCGCCATCAACGCCTTCACGGACTACGGCATTGCCGAGATGGAGGACGAGATCGTTCCCAAGCTCTCCGACGGGGACTACTACGGCGCCTTTGACCGCTATCTGTCCATCGGCGAAAAGTATTTGAAGGCATATGCCGCCGGGAAGCCCTTTGACGTGGGCAGCAAGCGCAACACGGGCATCGCCTGGCTCGTCATCATCGCGGCGCCCCTGGTGATCGCCCTCATTGCCTGCCTCAAGATGCGCGCCGACATGAAACCCATCAAGCCCGCCGCCAACGCCAACAAATACGTTCCCGACGACGGACTGAATCTTTACGGGCAGACGGACCAGTTTACCCACACCACCGTGACCCGCCGCCGCATCGAGCGGGAATCCTCCGGCGGGGGCCACTCCGGCGGCTCCTCCGTCAGCAGCAGCGGCTTCGGCGGCAGCTCCGGCGGACACTTCTGAGATACAGTCTATAGCTGATCGTCTATAGCTGATAGCTATTTCCAGCAATCAACAAACGCGGGTATTCTGCTTTGCGGCAGAATACCCGCGTCAGTGTGTCGACAAAGTGTCGACACACTGACGCATGAAAAAGGAAAATCTGTCCGATTTTCCTTTTTCACAAGGATTAAAACGTGA
>CAMVOG010000058.1 GCA_947169005.1 uncultured Clostridia bacterium
TGCGCATCCGTTCCGGTTGCCCCGTCAGGGGCGAGGAACGGGCGCTTGAATCAATGTTTACTGTGGAAGCGGAGCTTTCACAGTAATCCCCATGCGCCGTAAGGCGTCCCAGGACGCATGAAAGTTTTCAGCGCATGGGGGTTTTTGCGCATCCGTTCCGGTTGCCCCGTCAGGGGCGAGGAACGGGCGCTTGAATCAAAGTTTCCTGTGGAAGCGGAGCTTTCACAGGAAAGCCGCCGTACAGCGCATTGACCCTGTACGGCGGCTTCGTGCTTCTTAGTAGGCGACGCCCCAGATGACCATTTCCTTCGCCTCGCCGCCGCAGACGGCGCAGCGGTCAGACAAATGCTCCTGCCGGTAGGGCCGGCAGCGGGAGGACATGCCGGCCTCGTCCTTCATGCGCTGCTCGCACTCCAGAGAGCCGCACCACATGGTCTTGATAAAGCCGCCCTTTTCCTCCTGGATGGCCTTGGCCTCCTCTAAGGTCTGGGCAACGTGGGTGTTTTCGTCCATATTCTTCTTTGCCTTGTCGAAGAGGCCCTGCTGCACCGCGTCCAGCAGCGCGGGGACCGCCGTTTCCAGCTCCTTAAGGGCGGTGGGGACCTTCTCGAAGTTGTCGCGCCGCACACAGACGCACTGGCCGTTCTCGATATCCCGGGGGCCCAGCTCCAGGCGCAGGGGCACGCCCTTCATTTCCCACTGGGCGCACTTCCAGCCCAGGGAGTTGTCGCTGTCGTCCAGCTTCACGCGGACGCCGGCTTTTTTCAGCAGTTCATAGACCTCGTTGGCCTTTTCCATGACGCCGGGCTTGTGGGCGGCCACGGGGACCACCACCACCTGGATGGGGGCGATGCGGGGAGGCAGCACCAGGCCGTTGTTGTCGCCGTGGGTCATGATAATGCCGCCGATGATGCGGGTGGAGAGACCCCAGGAGGTCTCATGGGGGGTCTGCAGCTTGTTCTCCTTATCGGAGAAGGCGATGCCGTAGGCCTTGGCGAAGCCGTCCCCGAAATAGTGGGAGGTGCCCGACTGCAGGGCCTTTCTGTCGTGCATCATGCACTCGACGGTATAGGTGTCCTCGGCGCCGGCGAACTTCTCCTTCTCGGTCTTCCGGCCCCGGATAACGGGCATGGCCAGCCAGTTCTCGCAGCACTCGGCGTAGACCTCCAGCATCTGCTTTGTCTCCGCCACGGCCTCCTCGGCGGTGGCGTGGAGGGTGTGGCCCTCCTGCCAAAGGAACTCACGGCCCCGCAGGAAGGGGCGGGTGGTCTTTTCCCAGCGCATGACGGAGCACCACTGGTTGTACTTCATGGGCAGGTCGCGCCAGGAGTGGACGACGTGGCTCCAATGGTCGCAGAACAGGGTCTCGGAGGTGGGACGGACGCAGAGACGCTCCGTCAGCTCCTCGCTGCCGCCCATGGTGACCCAGGCGCACTCGGGAGCGAAGCCTTCCACGTGGTCCTTCTCCTTCTGCAAGAGGCTCTCGGGGATCAGCATGGGCATGGAGACGTTCTCATGGCCCAGCTCCTTGAAGCGCTTGTCCAGAACGGCCTGGATGTTTTCCCAAATGGCGTAGCCGTAGGGCCGCAGGATATACATGCCCTTTACGCCGGAATAATCGATAAGCTCGGCCTTGGTGACCACGTCCGTGAACCACTGGCCGAAGTCCACCTCCATATCGGTGATGGCTTCCACTTTCTTCTCTTTTGCCAAGATGATCTCTCCTTTATAGGTGGCGCCCTACGGGCGCGATTTACGGGCCACCGGGGACGGTGGCCCCTACATATCATACCATGCGGAGGCGGGCGGCAGATTGCCGCCCCTACACTATAGCAGCTTGATTTTACCCCATTCCACGCACGGATGTCAAGGGCGGACAATAGAATGGAGCGGACCGAAAGCGCTCTCGCGGGTCCAGGGCCGGGCCGCCGCCCCCCTGCCCTGCCCCGGCAAAGCCGGGCGGCAGAACGGAGAATTGATCCATGAGCGGATTCGCCAAGTTTTATTTTCGCCCGGCGGAGGGCGAGCAGATCAAAACCGCCGTCCACATCGAGCCGGACTGCCGCAGCGCCCTCTGCGGCGTGGTGCTGGACACGGCGGAAAAGCCCGTGCCGGACGCCTTAGTGCTGCTGCTGCGGGCCTCGGAGGAGGGGGAGGACGACGCCATCCTCGCCTACTGCTTCACGGGGCCGGACGGCAGCTTTGTCTTCGGGCCCCTGCAGGGAAACGCCCTCTATCTGGTACGCATTTTCAAAAGCAGCGTCCGGCTGCGGGAGCTGGAGGTGAGGGTGGAATAACGGCAGGGCTCAGGTATCAGGGCTGCCTGTTCCCTGTTCCCTGTTCCCTGTTCCCTGTTCCCTGTTCCCTGTTCCCTGTTGCCTGTTCCCTGTTGCCTGTTCCCTGTTCCCTGTTGCCTGTTACCTGTCATCCGCTTCCGCGGCCTTCATCATGAGGGCGCATTCCATGCGCTTGCGGAAGAGCTTGCAGCCCAGCTCGTAGACGCCGGAGATGTCCCCCTGGCTGTGGTAGGCGTTGGCGGCGCAGCCGCCGGAGCAGTAGAGCTTAGCCCAGCAGTCGGCGCACTGAGGGCGGGCATAGACGTTGCAGGCCCGGAACTTTTCCCGCAGCCCCTCGTTAGTGACGCCCTTCCAGATATCGCCCATGCTGTACTTGGGGTCCCCCACAAACTGGTGGCAGGGGTAGAGCTCCCCCCAGGGGGTGACGGCCAGGTACTCAGTGCCGGAGCCGCAGCCGGAAATGCGCTTATAGATGCAGGGGCCGTGAGCCAGGTCGATCATATAGTGATAGAAGGTCAGCGGACAGCCCTCCTTCTCCCGTTTGAGCATTTCCTTCGCCAAAATCTCATACTGCTCAAAGAGGACGGGCAGGTCCTCCTCCCGGAGGGCGCAGGGATCGTCCGGCGCGGCTACCACGGGCTCCATGCTCAGCTCTGTAAAGCCCAGGTCCGCCATATGGAAGAGGTCGTTGGTGAAGTCCAGATTATTGCGGGTATAGGTGCCCCGGACGTAATAGCCCTTGCCGCCCCGGCTCTCTACCAGGCGCTGGAATTTGGGCACGATCGTATCGTAGCTCCCCTCCCCCGCGTAGTTTTTGCGCAGGCGGTCATGGACCTCCTTGCGCCCGTCCAGGCTGAGAACCACGTTGTGCATTTCCTTATTGCAGAAGTCGATGACCTCGTCGTCCAGCAGTACGCCGTTGGTGGTGAGGGTGAAGCGGAAGCGCTTGTGGGCCTCGGCCTCGCGGCTGCGGCCGTAGGCCACCAGGGCCTTAACCACCTCCCAGTTCATAAGCGGCTCGCCGCCGAAGAAGTCCACCTCTAAATTCACGCGGGTCCCGGAGTTTTCGATGAGGAAGTCCAAAGCCCGCTTGCCCGTTTCAAAGGTCATAAGGGCCCTCTCCCCCTGGTAGCGGCCCTGGCTGGCAAAGCAGTAGGCGCAGTTCAGATTGCAGCTGTGGGCCACGTGGAGGCAGAGGGCCTTGATGACGTTGCCGCTGCGGGCCTTCAGGGTGGCGGCCTCGGGAGCGAACACGTCCTCGGCAAAGAGAAGGCCCTGCTCCTTGAGGGAGGTGACGTCCGCATACAGGGCCTCGGCGTCGGCGCGGCTCAGTTCTGGGTGCTTCGCCATGGTGCCCCGCAGAACGTCCTCCCGCTCCGCCCCCTCATAGAGGGCGATCATGTCGTAGGCGACCTCGTCCATCGCGTGGACCGAGCCGGAGTAAACGTCCACCACCATATTGTAACCGTTGAGCTTGTATTGATGAAGCATAATCATACCCCACTTCGAGTTTATCGCTTTCAATTATTCCCTAAATAAAGGCAGGAACTAATTGATGCCATTTGGGTCATACTTATCTTTTTTACCTAAATTACAATCCTCGCATAATGTACGCAAATTATTCATTTCGGTCTTTCCGCCCTTGGATACAGGCAATATATGGTCAACATGGAGTTTAACACCATCTTCCTGTGATCTTCCACATATCTTGCATCTGAAATTATCTCTTCGTAACACTTCATAGCGCAAAGCAGGGGTCATTTTCTGTCTTTCAAATTGAGCCCTGTTCATTTTTCTTCTTTTTATCGACTCGTATTGATAATCATCCATCAATAACGCTTCTGCAACTTTTATTGTCATTTCCTCTGTCGTTAATTCAATTGTATTCTGATACTTTCTTCTCCCTTGGGGAGAGGTGTAAGAAGAAATGAAGCAGAATGATGGAACGGTTGGTCTGCCATTATCTGATATTCCATTACACAGCCTTTTCTCTATTTGACAATATATTTTATCATCTAAACTCTTCCCCAAATGGTATTCAGGTGCGTTTAACTTCATTTGCTTATACTCATTCATTTTTTTATCATTTACAAGACATTTTTTATATAATTCACGCAGATCTTCATTTTCCTTGATAACTGCAATAACAATAAAGTCCATACTAACATTATCAAATTGAGATTTAGAGGCAAGAGAATATGAATAGGTGTATTTATCGTTGAGTCTATAAGCCCCGAGTTTTTCCGGGATTTTTAATAGATAAAGATACCTCTCGCTTGTTTTCTTAACTTTGCTAACCTTAAGGCCGTAATAAACAATAATTAAAAATGCTGCAAGAATGGCGAAGATAATCCAAGGCACAATAAATTGATTATTAAACTCCATATTCTGTACAAGCTCAAATAAAAACACGCTATTTCTCCCGTATATTAACTAATACCATTGAATAATGATTTGAATGGTCAAAAAAAGGGACTGCTTGCGGCAGTCCCTTTTTGTACGTTGGCAGGCGCTCAGCGCTCGCAGGCCTGGTTGGCTACGCCGCAGGAGGTCTTGCAGGCGGACTGGCAGGAGGTCTGGCACTCGCCGCAGCCACCGTCGCTGAGGTCAAAGGAACGGGCGGACAGGGTGCGGATGCGGCCGGTGGAGCCGTTCTCGCAGGCCTGGTTGGCCACGCCGCAGGAGGTCTTGCAGGCAGACTGGCAGGAGGTCTGGCACTCGCCGCAGCCGCCCTCGGTCAAATCGAGACTTCTGGTATTAAGAGTCGTGATTCTGTTCATGAAAGTGTCTCCTTTTCATCGTTATCCCGCGTGGGCGGGGAGCATTCGTTATTACCTTTCTATTTTACAGGATTTGCGCAGGATGTCAAGATTTTTTTGCGGCGGTCTCTGCAGAGCTACTTCCCCAGCTTCGCCAGCAGGAGCTCGCGGCATCGGTCGCCCAGCTCCGCCGTGGAGTGGGAGGCCACCTCCTCGGCGGGGATGACCGTGAGGATGGTCAGCTTCGCCCGGACGGGAGAGAGGGGGAAGCGGTGAAAGGTGCGCTCGGTGCCCTCGATGGCCCCCAGCACGATGGGGACCTTCGCCCGCTGGGCGATCTTCAAGGCCCCGTTGCGGAAGGGCAGCAGCGTGGCGTCCGCGCTGCGCCTGCCCTCCGGATAGATGCCCATGCTGGTCTTGTCCGTTTTGATATACTCTGCCGCCTTGAGGATGGTTTTCAGCGCCTCCCGGTTGTCCTCCCGGTCAATGGGCAGGTAGAAGTCCCGGTAGATGATGGGCCCGATCAGCGGGATCTTGAAGACCGGCGGCTTGGCAACGAAGGCCAGCTCATGCTTTCGCAGGGCCCAGACCGTCAGCAGCGGATCGAAGCTGGAGCGGTGGTTGCCCACAAAGAGCCAGCGTCCATCCGTGGGGATCTTTTCCGCGCCCTCGACCTTGATGAAGGTGAGCATGACCTGGGTGATGAGGCCGATGCCCCAGACCGTGACGAAATGGACAAAGGGGCTGCGCTTCTCCGGCTCCTTGCGGGAAACAAAGAGGCTGACCAGGGCAAGCAGCAGCACAAAGAGCAGGATCAGCCCGACCAGGACGCCGAAGAAAACGCCCAGGGCGCGGAACAGCTCAGTCCCCTGCCATCCCGCGAAGAGGCCGGAGGCCAGGGCCGCCAGGAAGCTGACGACGAGGAAAATATAGATCAAAGAGATCACGCTCCTTTTTCAGGCAATAGGCATTGGAAGCCTTAGCCCAGGCAATAGGCCGCTTTGGCGGCTTCGGAGAAGAGGCTTTGCAGCTCCTTTTCGGTGAAAAGCGGGCTTTGCAGAAAGGCGTCGCGCATCTGGGGATAGGCCGCGTTGCAGAGGGTGCCGGGAACGTCGGAGCCCCAGACGGCCTTGCCGGGGTACAGGTCCAGGAAGCGGCGCAGACAGGCCAGGGCCCCCGGCCAGGGGCAGCCCTCGGCGGCAAAGAGGTCCGGCATGGCAGCCGCGTCAAACCACACGTTCTCCCGCTCCGCCAGGGCGGTCATGCGCCGCCACAGCTTCTCCCGCTCCGGGGACATGACAGGGGCTGGAAACCCCAGATGACAGATCACGAAGCGCAGGCCCGGATGGGCGGCGACGGCCCGGAGCAGCATGTCCGGATCGTGGCAATGGTCCCCGCGTCTGCCGGGGTCGATGGTGACGGTGAGGCCCAGGGCCTCCGCCCGGTCAAACACACGGTCAAAGAGAGGCGTATCGAAGCGAAGCTCCGGGTAGGCCTTGGGGTGGGTATAGCCCAGGCCCCGGCTGCACTCGAACTTCATGACGCGCAGGCAGCGCCCGGCCCAGTAGGTCATGGCGTCCAGGCAGCTCTCGTCCCGGGGCTCGATCACCATGGCCCCGGAAAGGCGCTCCGGCGCAAGGGCCACGGCGGCGGCCACGGCCTCGTTGTCATAGTGGCAGAAGGACTGCTGGATCACGGCGCGGCGCACGCCCGCCTCGTCCAGGGTCGCCAGCAGGGCCTCCGCCGGGAAGGCGCTGTCGGCAAAATAGGGCGGCATGAAGCGGATCTCCTCTCCCCCGCCCCGCTTGATGCCAAAGGGCTCCACCCTTAGGCCAAAGCGCTCGTCGGTCTTCCCCAGCAGCTCCCTGGGCACGATATGCACATGGGCGTCGATGATCTCCATAGCCGCACCTCCCCCGGGCCCCTATCATAGCACGTTTGCCCCGCCCCGTCAACGGATAGGGCCAAGCTGCCTTTTGTCATATGGGGCAATTTTTACGAAAATATCTTGTAATATTCGCAGCAATATGGTAATGTAGTACAAAGGCCCGAACAACTATAAGGAGGAGGATCGCGTATGACGCCCGAAGCGAAAAAACGCTATGATGAAAAGGTGGCCCGTGTAGAGGCCGCCATCGCCCTGAAGGAGCCCGACACCGTGCCCATGCTGGTGAACACCGCCCTGTTCCCCATGCTGAACGCGGGCTACACCGTGGCGGAGGTCATTTACGACACCAGCCTGGAGAAGATGATCCATGCCGCCGTAAAGTATCTGGAGGAATTCGACCCGGATTCCGGCGTGGACATCGGCTACAATTACGCCGGGGAGGGTCCCATGCTGGAGCTGGAGCGCCCCAAGAACATGCGCTGGGCCGGGATGCCCGGCAAGATCATCGACGACAACTCCATCCAGCAGTTCATCGAGTTCCCCACCCTGCTGGATGATGAATTCGACGAGTTTTTCCATGACCGCACGGGCTGGATGCTCCGCAAGGAGGTTTTCCGCAGCTCCGGTCTGCTGGAGCCGTTCACGAAGCTCTTTGCCGGGGGCCGGATCAGCGCCCGGATGCTGGCGGCCCAGATCGAGACGCCGGAATTCCAGCAGATGCTGGCGGATCTGAAAAAGCTCAACGAGCTGAACAAGGCCTACCGGGAAAATGTGGAGAAGCTGAACCGCACCGTTTACGAAATGGGCTACCCCGTCTTCGGCGGCGGCATGGCCGCCGTGCCCTTCGACAGCTATTCCGACGGCTTCCGGGGCACGATCCTTTCTTTGCAGGACCTCTACGACCACACGGAGGAGGTGGAGGCCTACATCGAAGAGGCCCAGGAGCAGATGCTGCAAATGATCCACATGCAGGGCCAGCGGCCCGGCGCCAAGCGCAAGCACGTCTTTATGGCGCTGCACAAGGGCATGGACGGCTTCATGGGAGACGAGCATTACCGCAAGTATTACTGGCGGCATCTGCAGCAGATCATTGAGGCCATCATCAAGGAGGATATGGTGCCCTACATCTTCTGCGAGGGCAAGTACAACTCCCGCCTGGACTGCCTCAGGGAAGTGACCCCCGGCAAGGTTTACTACCACTTTGAGGATGTGGACATGGCCGTGGCCAAGCAGAAGCTGGGAGACGTGGCCTGCATCTCCGGCAGCTTCAACACCAATCTGCTCCAGTTCGGCACCCCGGACCAGGTGAGGGACGAGGCCAAGCGCCTCATCGACATCTGCGCCCCCGGCGGCGGCTTCATCTTCAACACGGGCTCGGCTCTGAGCCACGTGAAGAAGGAAAACGTGGAGGCTATGTTCGAGACGGTGCGGCTGTACGGGAAGTATTGAGTATCAGTACAGAGTTCAGAGTTCAGAGTTCAAAGTTCAGAGTTCAAAGAGCAGGGGCGCGGTCCGCGGACCGCGCCCCTGTTGTTTATTCAGTTGTCTATGAGCTGTACGTCGTTGGGGACCGAGCGGATCAGCAGAGCCGCCGTGTTGGATAAGTTTATATGATCCGCCTGGAAGGATACCGTGCCGATCAAGCTGCTGTCCGCACAATGGACGGAGAGCTTCGTATCCAGCAGGCCCAGGTTGTCCGGAAGATTATTGGCAAAGATCAGACTTCCCGCGCTTACTCCCAGCACGAGGCCGCCCGCCTCTATATAGGAAAGCAGCGCGTGGCGAAAGCCGGAATCGTTGATACGCCCCAGCAGGTAGGCCGTGTTACCTCCGCACAGATATAGAATATCGTATTTTTTCAGTTCGTCTGCCGGCATCTCCCGATGCAGGTCGAAGACCCGGATATTCTCTTTGGGAACGCCGCATTTCAAAAGGTCGTTCATGCACTTGGGCAGTACGGAAATTGCGTCCGCGTCAATGGCCGCGGTGGGAATAAACAGCGCTTTGGCATATTCCGGTGCTTTTCCCAACAGGCTCAGGAAACAATCCTTCAGCCTTTCAGTTTCCAGGCCGCAGGACGTGAGCATCACACGCATGACGGGTCCCCCTTTTCTAAATATGCAATTCACTTTTCCGCCAGACGAAGCATCACGCTTACTGCGCCTTATCCTTGGGTAACGGATTCACACGGTGAAACTGCCGCAACTGTTCCTCCGTCATTTCGGGGCAGTCCTCGTCAAATTCGATAGGATGCTTACCCGCCTCTTTGATTTCGGCCAGTTCGGCCTCCGTCAAAGGAGTCCCCCGTTTTCTGTTATAGCTGACCAGCATAATAAGCCCTCCTTTCTGCCGCAGTCGCAACGCGAGCTGAGATTAGGCGTATCTTCTCGCCGCGTTCCGTGTATACAACAAAGAGCACATCATTGGCCTTTCCGATCGTGTTGTATCGGTCCTCGTATACTCCGCACTTTCCTTGTTCCCTGTTCCCTGAGCCCTGCTGCCTTGTCTCTCACTCAAACTGGGCGTTGTACAGCTTATAATAAAACCCGCGCTTGTCCATGAGCTGGCGGTGGGTGCCTGTTTCCACCACGTCGCCGTGGTCCACCACCAGGATGTTGTCGGCGTTTTTCACGGTGGAAAGGCGGTGGGCGATGACGAAGCAGGTCTTGTCCCGCATGAGCTCACGCATAGCGGCCTGGACGGCCAGCTCCGTATCCGTGTCCACGTTGGAGGTAGCCTCGTCCAGAATGAGCATTCTGGCGTCGTAGAGCATAGCCCGGGCGATGGTAAGGAGCTGCTTCTGTCCCTTGCTGAGCTTGTCGCCGTCCTCACCGATCAGCGTATCGTAGCCATCGGGAAGACTCTGGATAAAGTGATGGATATGGGCGGCTTTGGCGGCGACCTCCACCTCCTCGCGGGTGGCGCCCTCCTTGCCGTAGGCGATGTTGTCATAGACCGTTCCCTGGAAGACCCAGGTATCCTGCAGGACCATGGCGTAGGCTCCCCGGAGGCTGGAGCGGGTATAGCGCCGCAGCTCCTTCTCCTCCACTAAGATCTCGCCGCCGTCCACGTCGTAAAAGCGCATGAGCAGGTTGATAAGGGTGGTCTTCCCCGCCCCGGTGGGGCCGACGATGGCCGTCAGCTTGCCGGGCAGGGCGTTGAAGCTCAGGTCGTGGAGGATGGTCTTGCCGGGCTCATAGCCGAAGCGGACGTGGCGGGCCTCCACATGGCCCTCCACCTGGGACAGGGTCTCGGCGTCGGGCCGGTCCGGGGTCTCCTCCTCCTCGTCCAGCAGGCGGAAGACACGCTCCGCCGCCGCGAGAGCGGAGAAGATCTCGTTGATAACGTTGGCGATCTCGTTGATGGGGCCCGAAAACTTGCGGGAATAGAGGATGAAGGAGGAGATCTGCCCCAGGTCCACCCGGCCGCCCATATAGAGCAGGGCGCCGAAAAGGGCAATGAGGGCCAGGCCCACATTGTTGATAAGGCCCATGCTGGGGCCGATGGTGGAGCCGTAATACTCCGCGTCGTAATAGGCGTCCGACGCGCCGCCGTTCACCTTGTCGAAGCGGCGGCCTACCTCCTCCTCGAAGGCGTAGGCCTGGATGGACTTATGGCCGGAGAGCATTTCCTCCGCGAAGCCGTTGAGGACGCCGTAGCTCTTGGAGCGCTTGGAATAGCGGGGCTGGGTCCTCCCCCGCATCCAGACGGTATAACCGATGGAGAGGGGCAGGGTCGAAACCACCACCAGGGCCAGGAGGGGCGAGGTAACAAGCATCATGACGAAGGAGCCCGCCACCGTGATGGTACAGGTCAGAATCTGCACCACGTCCGTGGCGATGCAGGTGCTGATCACGTCCACGTCGTAGGAAACGCGGCTGATCACGTCCCCGGCCTGGTTGCGGTCAAAGAATTTTACCGGGAGGCGCAGGAGCTTATCGAAAATGTCCTTGCGCATCCGGCCCGCGATTCGCTTGGAAACGTGGGTCATCATCACGCTGACCAGGATGGCCACCAGGGAAGAGGCCAGGTAGCAGAAGAGCATGCGCCAGACGAAGTACCAGACCCGCTCCATATTCACAAGGCCCGCCCCGGCCCCCGCCTCCTTGATGGCGGAGCCCGCGAGGCTCGGGCCCAGGAGGGAGAGGACGTTGCTGCCCACGCAGAGGAGCAGCACCGCCAGCATGAAGGCCCGGAACTGCGCCACGTAACGCAGGGTCCGGCGGAGGGTGCCTCTGGTGT
>CAMVOG010000059.1 GCA_947169005.1 uncultured Clostridia bacterium
AACCAGCTCGCCGATCCGGGCGTTGAGGATGGCCCCGGCGCACATGGGGCAGGGCTCCAGCGTCACGTATAGGGCGCAGCCCTCCAGCCGCCAGTCCCCCAGGCGGGCGCAGGCGGCGGCGATGGCCTCGGTCTCCGCGTGAGAAAGGGCGCTCTTCCGCTCTTCCCGGCGGTTGCGGCCCTCCCCCACGATCTCTCCGTTTTTCACGATAACGCAGCCCACGGGGGTCTCCCCCGCCGCCGCGGCCTCCCTGGCCAGCTCCAGGGCCCGGGCCATCCAGCGCTCCGTCACGGGTGCAGCTCCAGCTCGATCCCCTCCATATTGATGCCGATCCTGTCCCGCAGGAAGGGCGTCAGCTCCTCGGGCTTCAGCTCAAAGCGGTGGGTCTCGCCCCGCACGGTCTCGCCCCCCGCGAGGCCGAAGAGGGTCAGCTTGCCCTCCTCCGTCTGGCGGGAGATCATGAGAAAGAGCTTGAAGGCCGAGGCGGGATTGCAGCTCGTGTAAAAATTGTTCACGGCAAAGTCCGCGTCCGCGGCAGGCTTGTCGTCAAAGCCCAGCAGGTCCTGGTACTGGCCGTTCTGCTTGATCTGCACGGACCATTCCACCCGCTCGGAGGGGACCAGGCGGTACTCATTGCGCCCGTCGGACTGCTCCAGCCCCGGCTCGAAGCGCAGGGGCAGCACGAAGCAGTCCCCGCCGTAGCCCACGTCCACGATCCAGCGCGCGCCGTCCGCCTCGGTGATATTCACCCGGTGGAGGGCCTGGCCGAAGCCAGTTTCGGGGCGGGAGATGCGGGCCAGCACCCCGTAGGTGGGAAGCCCCGCGGCGTTGAGCGCCGAGCAGATCAGGCAGTTTTGCTCAAAGCAATAGCCTCCCCGGCGGCGGGTCACCAGCTTATCAAAGACCGGCTCCGGCATACAGGAGACCTCCACCCCCCGGTAGGGGTCCAGAGCCTCAAAGGGGATGTGGGTAGAGTGATTGAAATGGATCCTTTGCAGCTTCTCGGTCTCGGACAGGCCCTCCAGGCTCTCCAGACCGATGCGGGCCAGATAGGCAGACAGGTCAAAGGGCATAGGGACGCTCCTTTCTCAATATCGTATTGTCTTGACACGGATGCTATGTTTCGCTATACTGATGATAAGGGGGCAAAGGTCATGTCTCAAAACGAAAAACTGCTTCTGGCGCTGCTCAGCGGTCGAAACGACAAGAATTTTTCGTTTCATGACCTGTGCCATATCCTCGATTTGATCGGCGGCAAATGCCACATCCGCGGCGATCACTTTATTTACACCTTTCCGGGCATAATAAGCGTAATCAATATTCAGCCCGGAAAAAACGGCAAGGCAAAGCCCTACCAGGTCAAACAGGTGAGAGAATTCATACAGGCCAGTCATATAGGAGGCGATCTATTTGAATCAATATGAGATCATTATGTATTACAGCAAGGATGACGAGGCCTATATCGTTGAGGTGCCCGAGCTGCCCGGCTGTATGGCGGACGGTGCGACCCGGGAGGAGGCCCTGCGCAACGCGGAGCGGATCATGCAGGAATGGATCGAAACCGCGCGGCTGGAGGGCATCCCCATTCCCGAGGCCAAGGGCCGCCTGCTGTACGCGTAAGACGAAACCATATCCGTTCAAGAGGCTGTGAGGCTCAACTCGCAGCCTCTTTTTCTCGCCCGCGGGGCGGCAGGCTGCCGCCCCTATCAATCTCAATCGAGGCCGTAGAGCTCCGTGAACTTCTCTTCCAGGTAGCGGGTATAATACAGGGGATCAAAGGGGGCCCCGGCGGCCTTCTCAAAGAGGACGGCGGGGGTGTAGAGACAGCCGTACTGCCAGATGCGCTCCCGCAGCCAGGCGTTGATGGGGGCGAAGTCGCCCTTCCGCAGGCAGCCGTCCACGTCCACGGTCTCCTTCATCTTGCACAGAAGCTGGGCCCCGTAGGCGCTGCCCAGGGCGTAGGAGGGGAAGTAGCCGATGCTGCCGCCGGACCAATGGCTGTCCTGAAGGACGCCGTGCTTATCGTCCGGCACGTCGATGCCCAGATACTCCTTATAGAGCTTGTTCCACTCGCCGGGCAGGTCGTGGACCGCCAGCTCCCCGGCCATGACGCGCTTTTCCAGCTCGTAGCGGATCATCACGTGCAGGCAGTAGGTCAGCTCGTCGGCCTCGGTGCGGATCAGGCTGGGCTCGGCCCGGTTGATGGCTTTATAAAAGTCCTCGGCGGTATAGCCCTTCATTTCCGCGGGGAAGATCTCCGCGATCATGGGGAAGAGATACTCGCAGAAGGCGCGGCTGCGGCCCAGGAGGTTTTCATAAAAGCGGCTCTGACTCTCATGGACGCCCATGGAGACGCCGCCGTCCAGCGCCGTGTAGGCCAGGTCCTCAGCGCTGCCCGTGTCGTAGAGGGCGTGGCCGCCCTCGTGGATCACGCTGAACATGGAGTAGGACACGTCCTCCTCATAATAGTGGGTGGTGATGCGCTCGTCCAGGTGGGAGCCCAGGCTGGTGGTGAAGGGATGCTCCGTGGTGGACAGGCCCACGTGCTCCGTATCCAGGCCGATAAGGGGCATGAGGCGCTTGGCCAGCTCCTCCTGGCGGGCGGCGTCGAAGCTGCCGCGGATGACGGCGTTGGAAAGCTGGGGCTTCGCCTGCACCTTTTTCAGCAGGGGGACGATGTGCTCCCGCAGGGTGGCGAAGAAGGCCTCGCAGCGCTCCTTGGTGAGACCCTCCTCGAACTGATCCAGCATATAGTCGTAGGGGTCCTTCTCCGGGGCGCAGTAGGCGGCGAATTTCTTCACCGTGGCGAAAATCTTTTCCAGCACGGGCTCAAAGAGGGCGAAATCACTGGTATCCTTGGCCCTGTGCCACACGTCGTCGGCCTCCACCATCAGCCGTTCATAGGCCACGTACTCCTCCATGGGGATCTTCTGCATCCGGCGGATATCCTTCAGCAGCAGGGCCACCATGCGCCGCTCCTTCTCGCTGAGCTCCGCCTTGCGGGCGTCCAGGAACTCCAGCAGGGCCACGGTCTCTTCCCCGGTGGCGAGCTTGTAGGCCTCTTCGCTGAGGATGGCCAGGGTCTGGCCCCGGTTGGCCGCCGTGCCCTTGGGGGCGGTGGTGGCGCCGTCATAATAGAGGATGCCCATGGCGTGCTCGTAGGCGGCCATCTTGGCCTGCAGCTCCATGAGCTTCTGTCTTGCTTCGTTCAGTTCCATGTTCTTTTCTCCTTCCATGCTCCAAGTGACGGCGGGGTTGGCCGCCGCCGCGTCCCGCAGGACGCGCAGCAGGCCCTCATAGACCCGCCCCAGGTTTTCTTGCAGTTTTTCCGGCTCCCGCAGGAGGATGCGGGTCTCCTCCCCCGCCTCGGTGAGGAGATCGTAGAGGGCGTCCAGATTCCGCCCGTACCACTGGGGAAAGCCAAGCTGACGGGCCAGGGCCTCATGGAGCTGCACCTTGTCCCCGAGCTCGCTTCCTCTGAGGATCGCTGTTTTCATGGCTGCCCCTCCCTCAGTAAAGCTGGGTGAACGACTCGTAGTGATCGTTCGTGTACCAGACGCTGCCGTCGCTGCCGTAAATGAGGCGCTCTCCGCCCCGGAAGCCTCCGGCGTAGTTCACGTCGCACTCCCGGTAGCTGCCCTCGGGCAGCAGGCCCTCATAGTTGCCGAAGCGGTCCCCGCCGATGCTCATGCCGGGGGCCACGTCCCAGAGATTGCCCTCGGAGCTGACCCAGCCCAGGTCCCTGGCCTCGTTCTTGGTGATGTAGTTTGCGGGCAGGTGCCCGAAGAGGTGGATATAGAGCGCCACGTCCTCGGGAGCCGTGTAGCTGCCGTCCTCGGTGACGGCGGGCTCCTCCGGCACTTCCGCAGGCGTCTCCTCCGGGGGCGTTTCCTCCGGCTCCTGCAGGGGCTCGTCGTCCAGCTCCAGCTCGTCATCCTGCCCGGCATATTCCTCGGGAGGCTCCTGGGCCTCCTCGGCGGGCTGTTCCTCTCCGGCGGGCTCCGCTTCCTCCGCGGGAGGTGTTGTTTCCTCCTCCACGGGGAGTTGAACGGGCTCCGCCTCCTCAACGGGGAGGATGGTCTGAGTCTGCGGGTCCGCCCCGTTCCCGGGCAGCTCCGCGGCCCCGCCGCAGCCCGCAAAGAGCCCCAGCACCAGGGCAAGGGCAAGGATTAATACGATAATTTTTTTCATTGGCTTCTCCGTTCTCCCATCACGGGCCGTGAATTCCCGCGGCTTATCTTCTCCGCCGTCTGCGGCGGCGGGGCTTGCGTCCGCCGGTGAGGCGGCAGCGATAGAGGCTACTGGCCCCGGCGTAGGCCTCCAGGACCTCCTCGCCGGGAGGCGGCACCGTCAGCTCGCCCAGCCAGCCGGCCTCGCCCTTCCTCAGCTCCAGCCGACAGAGGAAGCGCCCGTGCTCCGGGCAGCGGGCCATGCCCCAGTACTCCGGGCTTTCGGGGGCGTGGCGCCACTCCGTCACCCAGATGTGCCGCTCGCAGAGGGGACACTGGGGGGAGCGGCTGCCGCGGGCGTCCAGGGCCGGCTCCCGCTCGGCAAAGGGCCCCGTCGTCCGGGGCGGCCGGGGCTCAAAATCCTTCGCCGACAGCCGCGGCTTGCGGCGGCGGGAGAGCTTCACCTTGGGTGGGGGCACGTAGTCGATGTCCTCCCTGGTCAGCAGCTTCGTGACCAGGGCCGTATACAGGGAGTCGTTCAGGGCGTTGTGGTAATCGTAGATATCCGGGATGCCCAGGTATTCCACCACCCGCCAGAGGGCGAGCTGATGCCCCGTGACGCCGAAGACCCGGCCCATGACGGCCTGGAGGTCATTGGCCTTGTCGGGCAGATCGTATTCCGCACCCCAGAAGACGCAGCTTTTTTTCAAGGCGTCCAGGTCCTGGCCGCCCCAGGAGGCGAACTCCGTTTCGTCCCCGCACCAGGCGCGGAACTGCTCCCAGGCGGCCTTGAACTTCATGTCTGAGGCCTTGGAGCGGTCCAGCTCCGGCAGACGCTTGGCCCCGTGGTCAAACTTTTTGTGCACGCGGGGGCGGATGTACAGGTCTATCGTGTCCAGAATGGGACCGCCGGGCTCCGCGATCTTCACCGCGCCGATCTGCAGGATTTCATCCAGCGCCGTTTTGTCGTAGCCCCGGTTCCATTCCAGGTCCATGATGATCAAAGGCGATCACTGCTCTCTTTCTTCATGGAAACCCCCGCGGCGCGCGCCGCGGGGCTCCGTTTCTTTCTTTAGTCCAATACGCGGATCTCGCCGCGGAAGCCGCAGCCCGCCAGCTCCTCCGCCGCGGCGGGGGTGTAGCACAGCACCTCGTCGGCCTTGCAGCAGAGGTCCACCATGCGGTTCAAAACCACGTTGCGCAAAAAGCGGCTGCGGACCTCCTCGGAAAGCCGCCCGCCGGTGCCCTCAGGATAGAGGACGGCCACGGGTACCTTCAGCTTCCGGGCAATGCGCATCACCGTGGAGGCAGAGGCGAAGGGCAGCGTCACGACGATGAGGCTGAGCTGCTTGACCTTGAGCCGCCGGGTCAGCCGCCTGCGGGAGGCGCTGAACAGCCGGGGCACGGGGATGGACAGGGGCGCGCCGGGCACCCGGACCCCCGGCAGGGCCACGATCTGCAGCCCCTCCTCCCGGGATTCCTCCCCCTTGGGCAGATAGTACCAGGAGCGGCCGCCCCGCTCCCCCAGGCGGTTTTGGAGGATCTGCCCCTCGGCGTCCGCCCGGTCCGCGAAAATGGCGGTGCGGCGGGGCCGCTCGGGCACCGGGAGGCGGGTCCGCTCGGCGGGATGCCGGGCGGTGGAGCGGGCCAGGACGATGAGGCCCACGATGATCCAGGAATAATAGACCAGTATGCGCCAGGCGATCATGGCCCAGAAAAGATAGCCGCTCTCTAGGGACGCGAAGACCGCGTAGAAGGAGCCCTCCGCCGCCCCCGCGTTGCCGGGGGTGGGGATGATGGTGATGGCGGCGTAGATATAGACCACCAGGGAGAAGATCGTCCACCAGTCCCCGCTGCCGCCGAACGCCCGCAGCATGAAGAAGGGGATGGAGAGGATCGCCGCCTGGTAGACGAGGGAATAGAGCATCATCGCCAGCAGGAAATGGGGCCGCCCGGAAAGGCTGCGGATGCTGGCGCTGTATTCGTCCAGGGCCCCGTGGATGCCCCCGGCGGTGTGCTCCGCGTCCTTGAGGATGTGGAGCTTTTGCAGCAGGCGGCATACCCCGTTCACCACCGCCCGCACGAAGCGGGGCGCGATGGTGGACAGCACGATACCCAGGGGCACGGCGGAATAGACCAGCAGCCCCACGTAGGCGCTGACCCGGATCAACGGTGCCATGCTGATGACCTGGCGGTTGGCGATGAAGACCACTGCGCCGATCAGCACGAAGGCGAACTGCTGGGTAAGGAAATCCGCGATGGGCGTGGCCGCGCAGGTCCCGGCGGAGAAGCCCTGCCTGCGCAGGAAGAGGATCTGGAAGGGCTGGCCGCCCGCGCCGAAGGGAGTGATGTTATCGTAATACTTGCCCAGGGCGGCGACGCGGAAGGCGATGCGCTTTTCGTCCCGTCCCTCCTCCACCATCAGCATCCGGTGGTATTTGACGGCCACGACGAGCAGGGCCACGGCGAAGCAGGCCGCGCCCAGGACCAGAAACAGCGGATTGATGCCCGAGACCTGTATTTTTTCGGCGTTCTGGGCGTCCTGCCTGAACTCCCGGACCGCGATATAGCCCACGATCAGCAGGTTGACCAGCAGCGTGACCAGCATGCTCAACCTGCGTTTTTTCTTGTTTCCCTGTTGTTCCATGGAAAATACTCCGATCGGGTTTGGATGAAATGACAGTTAGACAGAATGATTATAGCATACCTTTATGCATTTGTCTTGTGTTTTTTTCAGAATATGCAAAAAAAGAGCCGCGGGACACTCCCGCGGCCCAATGTGTCGACAAAGAGTCGACACATTGAAGATGAATTAAAACGTGAGGGGGAGTCCCCTCCCCCTCACAGACCCCCATGCATTTCTTTTCCGTGGCTGCACAGGGCTTGTCTACAGTCTGAGCCGCGGGACCCTCCCGCGGCCCAAACTCTCTGAACTCTAAACTCTAAACTCTAAACTCTAAACTCTAAACTATTTAACTCTTATCTTCATCCAGTAATGTTCCACCGCCGGGTCCAGGGTGACGGTGGAGACGCCCGCCGGGAGATCGAAGCCGAAGTTGTTTTCCACGATCTCGATCTGCTCCGTCTCGCTGAGGCTTGCCCGCTGCTCCGTGAGGACGAGGCTCGTGCCCAGGCGGGTCGCCAGGTCGTAGCCCTGGGTGGTCTGCCCCCGGCCCGTGCCGTAAAAATCGTAGCTCGCGTGCTTGAGGTAAGAGGCCGAGACCGTGAGGCTGCCCCGGGCGGGGACCGTCACCTCCGCCTCCAGGTAGAGGACCCGCCGCAGGACCATGGCCTCGGAAAGCACGTCCTCCAGCATGCCGATCCCGTAGCGCTCGGCGGGGTCCTCGCTGAGGACCCCGTAGGTCCGCAGCAGCTCCGCCGCCAGGTCATAGCAAAGCGCCTTATAGGGCTCGTTCAGCAGGCGCTGCTCCGGGTCCCCGATCTCCAGAAAGAGGTCCTGCGCCCGGTGCAGCACGGCGCTGAGGGTGCTTTCCGTCCGCTCCACCCGGGCGGTGATGGCCAGCTCCTCCCCCGGCTCGCAGCCGCCGTTGCGGTAGCCCTGGAGGGTATAGTCCCCGATGTCCTCCCCCAGGACGGCGAGCAGCATCTCCCGCTGGGCTCCGGCCCGGTCCAGGCCCCCGATGTGGCGGGCCATATACCCGTTCTCCAAATCGTTGGTGCCGCCGTTGGAATTATAGGTGAGGATCTTCGTGCGGTCAAAGTCAAGGGTAAAGTCGATCTGCAGGGTGGGATTCGTGGCGTCGTTGGGGGGCACCTCGATATCGTAAATACGGTAGAGGATCACGGGCTGGTCCAGCTCCGGCTTCTCCCGCAGGGCGTCGGCCAGGTAGCTGCCGTCTGCCAGAAGTGCCGCGTAGTCCTCCCAGGCCTCGGGCATGCGCAGATTCAGGCGCAGGCCGCCCTCGTCCCCCACCGCGTCCGCAAAGCCGCCCGCGAAGCTGCCGAAATGGATTCGGGGCTCCAGGGTCTCGCCCGCCGCCGTAAGGGTGGGCAGGGCGTCCGAGCGGATGCTTTCCGCCGAGGGATAGAGCAGGGTCACCGTCCGGTCCTCGTCGGTGTCGTTATGCAGGATATAGCTGTCCGTCACGAGGGCGGCGTTCTCATGGGTGGTGTAGCTGTGCTCCTGCCCCTGCGGGTCCGTATAGCTGTGGGTCTCGGGCGCGTAGAGGGAGAAATCCCAGTTCACGCTCCGCTCCGCCGTGATGCCGTCCGTGTCCCCCAGGGCCGTCATGGGCAGGACGGGCCCGGCATAGGACATATAGGCGTAGCCCTCGCCGCTTTCCTCCGTGCCGCCGCCCCCGTTCGCGGTGCCGCTGCCCGGGACGCCGCCGCCTCCGGCCCGGCCACCCATCAGACTGAAACAGAACAGCCCCAGCCCCGCGACGAGGCAGAGGGCCGCCGCGATCAGCGTGGGCCTGATCCAGCGGAGGCGGGGCAGCTCCTCCTCCGGGGCCGCCTCCTCGATCCAGGTCTCCGACACGCCGCCCAGAGCGGCAAACAAGGCTTCACTCGTCATAGGGGTATCCTCCTTCCTCCAGGGCCTTTTTCAGGCTTTTCCGCAGGCGCAGCAGCTTCTGGGAGAGCTGCGCCGCGCTTTTTCCGCTGTCCCTGGCCAGCTCCTTCACGGCCTCGCCGTAAAAGTAACGTTGCAGGAACAGCACCCGGTCCTCTTTTTCCAGCCCCGCCAGCCAGCCGTCGATGAGCTCCGCCAGCTCGGCCCCCTCCGCCTCTCTCTGGGGGTCCGAGGCCGCAGGAAGACAGTCCTCCAGCTCCGAGAGCAGCAGCTCCATCCCGGCGTAACGCTTCTGCGCCCTCCCGGCCCGCCAGCGGCTGAGGGCCCGGTCCCGGGTCAGCTTCGCCAGGAAGGCCCGCAGGGAAACGGGGATCAGGGGCGGGATCTTCTCCCAGGCCCGGTGCCAGGCGTCGCTGACGCACTCCTCCGCGTCCTCGGCGGAGCCCAGCACGTTCAGCGCCACCCGGCGGCAGTAAGCCCCGTACTTGGCCTCCGTCTCCCGGATGGCCGCCTCGTCCCGGGCAAAATACAGGCGAATGATCGCGCTGTCCTCCATGGCTCTCCCTCCTTTCATCCGTATAGCCGCAATACAGATGGAAATATTGCGGTTGGAAAAGTTTAAAGGTTAAAAGATTAAAGTTTAAAGAGAGGCGCCACTTTAAACTTTAAACTTTAAACTTTAAACTTTAAACTTTAAACTTAATCTAAATATTTCTCTTGACAATCACATGAACTTATGCTAATATTAATCAAACTTAATCGAAAGGAAGACCGAAAATGAACGAGCGTACCCCCTACCGGCGTGAGCCGGGGCTGCTGGACCGCTTCCGCCCCCTGATCGAGGCCACCCGGGGCATCACCCTGGCCCAGATCCTGGCCATCACGGGGCTGGAAAGCAGCACCACCCAGAACTGGATCAAGCGGGGCTTTGTCCCCCACCCGGTAGGGAAGAAATATTATGAGCGGCACCTGGCCCGCTTCCTGCTAATTGACGCCTTGCGGGACGGGATGCTGCTGGATGAGATCGGCGCGCTGCTGACCCTGGTGAACGGGGACACGGATGACGAATCCGACGACATCATCACCGAAAGCGCCCTCTACGAGCTCTTTACGGAGCTGACCGCCGCTGCCGAGGGCCTCTCCCCCGCCTCTGACGAGCTGGAAAGCATCGTCCGGGAGGCGGTGGCGAAGCAGGCCGTGGCGGAGGCCAACCGTCCCCGGCTGGAGGCGGCCCTGCGGGCCATGCTGCTGGCCTACAGCTCCGGCTGGTTCCGCAAGGAGGCGGGCTCAGCCTTCCGGGAGCTGGAGACCATGACGAAAAAGGAGTAAAGAATGGATACGAACACGCATAACGCAAAGAATTTCAACGCCAGGAAGATCGTGATCCCCGTGGTCATCCTCATTCTGCTGGCGGTCATCGCCCTGAACAGCTTCACTGTGGTGGAGGCGGGCCACACGGGCGTGGTGGTCACGCTGGGCAAGGTGGAGGAGGGTGTCCTCCAGGAGGGGATGCACGCCAAGCTCCCCTTCGTGCAGCAGATCGTGAAGATCGACAACCGCATCCGCAAGCTGGAGGTCTCCACCGAGGCCTTTTCCAAGGACCTGCAGAGCGTGAAGACCGTGCTGGCCATCAACTACCGGGTGGACAACGCCAAGAGCTACAGCATCTACAAGAACATCGGCGCCGATTACGAGTCCGTCCTGGTGACGCCCGCCGTCAACGAGGTTTTGAAGGCCATCACCGCCAAGTACACGGCGGAGGAGACCGTCACCAACCGGAGCCTGATCTCCGAGGGCCTGACGGAGGGGCTCAACGAAAAGCTCAACACCATCGGCCTGTATATCACCGACGTGAACATCATCGACTTTGACTTCTCCGACGCCTTCATCAACGCCATTGAGGAGAAGCAGGTGGCCCAGCAGCAGCTTCTGAAGGCCGAGACCGAGAAGCAGACCGCCATCACCAACGCCCAGGCGGAGGCCGAATCCGTGAAGATCCGGGCCGAGGCCGAGGCGGAGGCCAACCGGCTCATCTCCGAATCCCTCACCGACGAGATCATCCAGAACAAGACCATTGAAAAGTGGGATGGCCAGCTGCCCAAGGTCACGGGCGGCAGCGGCGAGACCTTCATCGACATCAGCTCTCTCACGGGCATGAGCGGCGGCAGCGAGAGCCAGAGCGTGACCCCCGCGAGAGCCACCCCCGTCCCGGCGGAGGGCGGCGAAGGATAATTCTTCGAACGAAACGCACAGGGCGCGGCCTCGGCCGCGCCCTGTATTATTAAGTTCATTACGCCGCCATGCGGAAAAGCAGCAGGGCGTCCCGGCTGTTCGTTCTGCCGTCGGCATTCGGGTCCGGGGCCTCGCCGGTGAAGGCGATCCCGTCGCCGGAAACGGCCCGGAACAGCATCGCCGCGTCCGCCTTCGTGAAGACTC
>CAMVOG010000060.1 GCA_947169005.1 uncultured Clostridia bacterium
AGCCCGCCCCTGCCCCGAAAAAAACCGTGGAAAAAGCCCCGCTGCCCGAGGGCCTTGCCTCTATTGACGACTTCAAAAAACTGGAGCTGCGGGTAGCGAAGATCGTGGCCTGCGAGCCTGTCCCCAAGGCGGATAAGCTGCTCTGCCTCCAACTGGAGGTGGGGGAGGAGAAACGCCAGGTGGTATCCGGCATCGCTCCCTGGTATAAGCCCGAGGAGCTGCTGGGCCGCAACGTGGTGCTGCTCTATAATCTCCAGCCCGCGAAGCTCCGGGGCGTGGAGAGCCGGGGCATGATCCTGGCCGCCTCTGCCAATGACCGGGCCTATGTGATATTCCCCGGCGACGAGCTCCCCAGCGGCAGCCGGATCAGCTAAGTATCAGTTCAGAGTTCAGAGCCGAGAGCTTTTCAGACTATAGACAAAGTTAAATAGTTGTTGACCGATGCATATTTGCATGGGGGTCTGTGAGGGGGAGGGGACTCCCCCTCACGTTTTGATCCTCTTTCAGCCTTAGTGCCACAGCCTGATCCATCCCCTGTCGTTTAATTGCTTCAATACGAGCAGGGAGGGCGGGAACAGCAGCATCCCCCATACTCCCGCCAGGCGGGCCCCGCAGTAGAGGGCCAGCAACGCGGCCACCGGGTGGAGCCCGCTGCGGCTGCCGATGAGCTTCGGCTCCAGCAGGCTGCGTACCAGGCTTACCAGAGCCCAGGTGAGGCTGAGAAAGACGGCCCGCCTCGTTTCACCCAGCAGCAGGCTCCCCAGAGCCCAGGGCAGCAGGACCGTCCCCGTTCCCAGCAGGGGCAGGGCATCCACCAAGGCCACCGCCGCGGCGGCCAGCATGGACCGGTCCACCCCCAGGAAGAGAAAGGCCAGGCTCAGCTCCACGAAGGTGATCCCCATGAGCTTGAGCTGAGCCCCGGCCCATTGCCCCAGGGCCGCGCAGACGTCCCGCTTCATCTGCCCTGCCCGTTCCCGGAGCGGGGCCGGGACCTGTCTGTACAGAAAGGAACGCACCTCCGGCCAGCCCTCCGTCAGATAAAAGAGGGCAAGGGCAAAGCTGAAAAAGAGGAAGAGCAGGGAGGGGGCCTTGGCCGCCGCTCCACTCAGCGCAGAGAGCAGCGTGCCGTACAGGGCGGCGGGGAGCTCCCCCAGCGCGCCTCTGAGACTGTCCAGCGCCGTGCGGCATAGCTTTGCCGTGTCCGGCGGCAGGCTGTCCACAAATGCGTTCAGTTCGCCTTCGACGCCTTGAAAGGGAGCGGACAAGGCGGCTAAGCGCTCCGGAAGGGCGGCTGCAAAGTCTCCCGCCGCGGAGAGGAGCCTTGTGCCCAGAAAAAAGAGCAGGGCCAGCAGCAGCCCCAGCAGCAGTAAAACCGCCAGGGCCGCGGAGTAGGCCCGCCGCAGCCCCAGGCATCGGTAGAGCGCGCCGACGGGCCTCTCCAGCAGAGAGGCAAAGAGCAGGGCCAGCAGAAAAGGCAGCAGAAAGGGCACCGCGAAGCGCGCGGCCAAATACAGCAGCCCTGCCGCCAGCAGGGGAGGCAGGAGCCTTTTGAGGGCAAAGGTCAGCTTGTTTTTCATATTCGTACCGGCGGCAGAAGGTATTCTGCCGCATAATTATGAAAAGAATGAGGAAAAAGATTGATTATTTCTCCGTCCTGTGCTAAACTAATTCATTATAGCCCCACTCATTTGGGGCATGCCTTAGTTTTCACTTGTCCGGGCGGCCTTATGCGCCGCGGATAAAAATACAATGGGGGATATCCGATTATGATTTACGCTGCTGTTTTGGGCTATGGCACCGTGGGCTCCGGCGTTGTGGAGCTTCTGGACCGCAACCGTGATAAGATCGCCAAGGGCGTAGGGGACGAGGTCGCCGTCAAATACATCCTGGATGTGCGGGAGTTTCCCGACAGCCCCTATGCTTCTCTCTTCGTGAAGGATTTCGCCGTCATCGAGGCGGACCCGGAGGTGGCCGTGGTGGTGGAGACCATCGGCGGCGTCGGCGTGGCCCAGACCTTTACCCGCCGTGCTCTGGAGGCGGGCAAGAGCGTCGTCACCTCCAATAAGGAGCTTGTGTCTGAATTCGGCTGCGAGCTGCTGGCCCTGGGCAAGGAGCATCACGCCTGCTATCTTTTTGAAGCCAGCGTGGGCGGCGGCGTCCCGATCCTGCACCCCATCAGCGTTTGTCTGAACGGGGATGAGCTCACGGAGGTTTACGGCATCGTCAACGGCACTACCAATTATATTCTGACCCAGATGATCCAGAACGGCCTCAGCTTTGAAACGGCCCTGCGCCAGGCCCAGGAGTTGGGTTACGCCGAGCGCAATCCCTCCGCCGACGTCAACGGCGTGGATACCTGCCGTAAGATCTGCATCCTGGCGGACCTGGCCTTTGGCAAGAACATTGCCCCCTCCACGGTCCGCACCGAGGGCATCGCGGATATTCAGATGGCGGATATCGCCGCCGCTGCCTCCATCCATGCCCACATCAAGCTCATTGGCCGCACCGTTCGGGGCGAGGATGGACGCATTGCCTCCTACGTGGCGCCCCACGTGCTGCTGATGGAGAATCTGCTGGCCCACGTGGAGGACGTATTCAACGGCATCGTGGTCAAGGGCGGCGCTACGGGCGAGACCATGTTCTACGGCAAGGGCGCGGGCAAAATGCCCACCGCCACCGCCGTCGTCTCCGATATCTGCGAGGCTCTGCGCCGCTGCCGCGCGGAGGCCTTCCCCCACTGGGAGATGGCCGGGGAGGAGGTCCTGGCGGACCCGGACGAGCTGGTGAATCGCTGGTATATCCGCGCGAATATGGACCATGACGAAGCTGCAGTCCTCTTTGGGGACGTGACGGTGCTGCAAACGGATGAGAACGGCACGGCCTTCCTCACCGGCCCCATGAGCGGCTTTGCCTGCGCCGAGAAGCTGGAGGGCGTGGACGCCCTGGCGGTTTACAGAGTGCTGGAATAAGCGTAGTACGAAAAGAGAACGAGATACAAAAACCACGCGAGCGTTTAATTCGCTCGCGTGGTATCTTTTTCTTTATCCGCCGTAGAAGAGAGAGCCTGAGCCGCCCTCACTGCCGGGCTCCGGCTCGGTGGCCTCGCCCGGGCCGGGCGTTTCGCCGGGCTCGGTGGTTTCACCTGGCTCGGTAGTCTCACCTGGCTCGGTGGTTTCGCCTGGCTCGGTGGTCTCACCTGGCTCGGTGGTCTCACCTGGCTCGGTGGTCTCGCCGGGCTCGGTGCCTTCGCCGGGCTCGGTGGTCTCGCCGGGCTCAGTGGTCTCGCCGGGCTCGGTGGTCTCACCGGGCTCAGTGGCTTCGCCGGGCTCTGTACCCTCGCCCGGCTCCTCCGGTTCATCGGTTTCCTCCTCGCCGTAATGGCCGCGGTAGGCATAGTTTGGCGGGCGCTCCAAAACGTCGGGCGAGTTCTCGGTGATCTCCTGGGCCGGGGTAAAGGGTCCGCCCGTGTGCGGGTCGATCAGTCCGCCGGTATTGGGGTCGATCAGCGCGCCGGTCTTCCAGTCCACGACCCAGCCGCTGTATTGGTCGATCACCCGGTCGTTGACCGTATCGTAGAACATGCCCGTGCGCGGGTTGATCAGATACCCGGTGGAGGAATCAATAAACCAACCGCTTTCGGGGTCAAGATTATGCTGGGTGCAGGGCTCCAGCTCTCCCAGCACGTAATGGACCAGCTGATCCTCGATCAAAGTGGCGTCCTTGACCCCGTAGCAGGAGCCGGAGGCGTAGTAGGGCGGGGTGCGCACCGTTGTGGTCGCTTTGCTGAGGTCCAGCACGGAGTAGCTCTTGATGCCGCTCTCGGGGCAATTCTCGGTGGGCAGCGCCATGGAGGCAGAGCAGAGGTCCGTCATCACATGGCAGGTGCAGTACTGGGTGGGGGCCTTGCTGTTTTCAATATAGAGGGTCATGGTGTTGTCGCCGCGCAGATCAGCGTGGCAGGCGCTGGTCGCCAGCAGCCCCGTATCGGGGCAGACCGTCACCTTCGTCATATTCTCGGGCCTGGGGAAGGGGACGTTTTCCAGCGCCAGCTCCTCGTTGACCCGCTCCATGACCTGCTTCCACATGCCGGCAGCGGGGTTGGAGCTGCTGCCCATATTCTCGGGGATCCGGTATCCGCTCCAGGCCGCGGCCACATAATAGGGAGTGAAGCCCACAAACCAGCGGTCACGCCAGTCGTTGGAGGAACCGGTCTTGCCCGCGGCGGGCATATTGGAGAGGCGGGCCGGGGTGCCGGTACCGGTGTTCACGGCGTTTTCCAGCATATCCCGCATATAATAGGCGGTGGTGCTGGAGAAGGCCACCGTCTGCTGGGGCACGTTCTCATAGACCAGGTTGCCCTGGGAATCTTCGATGCGGGAGAAGGTGCGCCCGGCAGTGTAAATGCCGTCGTTGACGAAGGCGGTATAGGCCGAGGCCATTTCCCGCACGGAAACGCCGTTGGTCAGCTCGCCCAGAGACAGGGAAGCGTAACCGATGTCGGTCAGGCCGTTCTGCTCCTCCACCAGGGTAAGGCCCAGCCGTTGGGTCAGGAAGTTGTAGGAGACCTGGGGAGTGATATCGTCGATGATCTGGGCGGCGATGGTGTTTTTGGAGCGCTGCAGGGCGTAGCGGATGTTGATAAGGCCCGAGTTGGAGCCGTCGTCGTTGTTGGGGAACCAGTTGGTGCCCTTCAGCTTGATGGAGGCAATGTCCATATACAGGGAGTAGGGCATGATCACGCCCAGCTCGATCGCGGGGCCGTAGCTGGCGATGGGCTTGATGGAGGAGCCGGGGGAACGGCGCATCTGTGTCGCCAGGTTGTAAATACGGCTGGCCTTCTTTTCCCCTATGCCGCCGGCCATGGCCTTGATATCGCCGGTAAAGGGGTCTATGAGCACCAGGGCGGATTCCAGCTCCTGATACGTGCTGAGGCGGTAGCCTTGGGGAAGGTTGTCCCGGGTGGAATAGACGTCGTCCACGATGGCCTGGATCTTCGGGTCCATGGTGGCGTAGATCTTATATCCGGCGGAAAGAAGCATTTCCTCAGCCGTCTTGTAGGAAATATCCTTTTCCTCCATGAGGTAGTGGATCACGTCCTCGATCAGCGCGTCCACAAACCAGGAGGTGTAATGCTCCTCGTCCGGAATATCCGCAGCGTTCTCCTCCACGCGGCCGTGGGTGAAGACGAGAGGCTGGCGCATGGCGCTTTTGTACTCCTCGTCATTGATATAGCCCCAGCGCTTCATTTCGCCGAGGATGATCTCCTGCCGCTCCTTGTTGGCCTCCTTGTCGATATAGGGGTCGTACATGGAGGGATTGTTGGTTATACCGATGATGCAGGCGCACTCAGCCAGGGTAAGGTCCTGCACGTCCTTGCCGAAATACTCGTTGGCCGCGGCGGAAACGCCCAAGCAGCCCTCGCCGAGATAGATCTTGTTGAGATACCATTCCATGATCTCTTCCTTGGAATAGGTCTTCTCAAATTGCAGCGCCCGGAAGATCTCCAGCAGCTTGCGCTTGACCGTGACTTCATCGTATTCCGTCAGGTTCTTGATGAGCTGCTGGGTGATGGTGGAGCCGCCGAAGTTGTTGGACATGCTCAGGAACATGGAGCCGAAGGCGCCCGCGGTCCTGTACCAGTCCACGCCGTGGTGCTCATAAAAGCGGTGGTCCTCAATGGACACGGCGGCGTATTCCATATATTTCGGAATGTCCTCATAATTGGCCCAAAGGGACTTTTTGAGGCCGGAGAGCCGCTCCAGCTCCACATAATCCTGCAGGTCCTCGTCCCAGCAATAGACGATACTCGTCTGGGACAGGGCAAAATCCGAGAGCTTTACATCCAGCTCATCGGAAAGAGAGTTTTTCACATAAACGGCAAAAATCAGCACAAAGATCAGTCCGGTCAGCAGGGCGACCAGCACAACGCTCACGACGATTTTCAAAACCAGGTGGAGGATATCGCCTATCGTCCGTGCGCCGAAAGCAGCGCCTCTCTTGACCATATCGCTTCGCTTCATCTTCTGTCAAACACCTCCTCGGGGAAGAAGACGGGGCCCGGAAGAGCCCTGATGGGTGTCAGCACATATGCGCATACCACACGATTATATTATTATACCACTCTCCTTGAAAAAAGGCAAGAAAAAAAGCAAAGCGGGTAAAAGCCTGCCTCTTACGGCGGTCTCGCCGCCTGATGCCGATAAAACGCTCCCGGGGAAAGATACTTTGGAAATTCATGCCTTTTTGCCATTTACTTTTTTAAAGTATTGTGATAAAATGCTCAAAAGTGCGATTATGAGTACGAGCTTGGGGGTTGGGAACGAATGAAGAAAAACTACAGGCGCCTGCCGGATACGGAAATGTATAAGGCCTTTCTTCTGGCGAAAACGGAGGAGGAGGTACGCTCCTTCCTGGAGGATCTTTGCAGCATGACGGAGCTGATGGCGATGGAGCAGCGCTTCGAGGTTGCCCGCCTGCTGCACGGCGGGCAGATCTACAATGCCATCATGGAAAAAACGGGGGCCAGCAGCGCCATCATCAGCCGCGTGAATCGCTCGCTGCAATACGGCTCCGGCGGCTATGAGATCATCTTTTCCCGTCTGGGAGACGCGGCCAATGAATGAATACTTCTCTCTGGCGCGCTTCTATGACCGGCTCATGCGGGACAGCGATTACAACGCCTGGGCGGATTTCGTCGAGGCGATCTTCCGCCGGGCCGGGGCTTCGCCCCGCTCGGTGCTGGACCTGGCCTGCGGGACGGGGGTGCTGACCTGCCTTTTGGCGGAGCGCGGCTATGAGACCATCGGCGTGGACCTTTCCGAGGAGATGCTCATGCAGGCCCGGGAGCGGGCGGAGGCCTCCTCCTGCCCGGTCAAGCCCCTCTGGATCTGTCAGGACCTGCGGGAGCTGGACCTTTACGGCACGTCGGATGCGACGGTATGCAGCTTTGACGGCCTCAATTACGTCCCCCCGGAGGACCTGGGGGACGTTTTTCGCCGTGTCTCCTATTTCACGGAGCCCGGCGGCCTTTTCCTCTTTGACGTGAACACGGAGGAAAAGTTCCGCCGTATGGACGGCATGACCTATATCGACGAGGATGAGGACTTCTTCTGCGCCTGGCGCACGGACCTGGATGAAGAAGAGCGCGCGCTGATCTACGGCGTGGATATTTTCTGGCGCGTGGGGGAGACCTGGCGCCGGGGCGGGGAGGAGCACACCGAGTATATCCAGGACCCGGAGCGCCTGGCTGCCCTGCTGGAGGAGAACGGCTTCACGCTGCTCGCCCGCTTTGGCGAGCTGGAGCTCGCGCCGCCCTCACCGGGAGCGGACCGGGTCTTCTACCTGGCGCGGAATGATCGCCGCCTGCCCGGGGATCAGGCAATTCAATAAAGAGGGAAGAACGGCATGTTTTTGAAGGGAAAAGCCTCCGGCGGGCCCCGCTGGCTCGTGGCCTTTTTGGGCAATCCGGAGAGCAAATATGAGCGGACCCGCCACAACGCGGGCTTTATGGCCGCCGAGGTGCTGGCTGAAAAGTACAGGATCAAGACCAATAAGCTGCGCTTTCACGCCTTTACGGCCCTGGAGGATTTCGGCGGGGAGCGGGTCTATTTCATGCGCCCCACCACCTATATGAATCTGAGCGGAGACGCGGTGGCGCCCGCCGCCGCTTTCTATAAGATACCCCCGGAGCGGGTCATCGTGGTCTTTGACGATATGGCCCTGCCTCCCGGCAAGCTGCGGGTCAAGCGCAGCGGCAGCGCCGGGGGCCACAACGGCATCAAAAGCATCATCGCCAAGCTGGGAACGGACCAGTTCCCGCGGGTGAAGATCGGGATCGGCTCGCCGCCCCACCCGGATTATGACGTGGTCGACTGGGTGATCGGCAAAATGAGCGACGCGGAGTACAAGACCATCCGCGATGCGGCGGAGCGGGCCCTGGAGGCGGTGGAGGAGATCATCCAAAAGGGTGTGAACGCCGCCATGAACGATTTTAACGGCTGAAAGGAGAGGGAAACGCTATGGTGAAATATTACGATGAGGGCGTCTATCTGTTGAACGGGGAAAAGCTCGTCAGCCCGGCGGAGGCCGGGGAGCTGCCTGCGCCCGAGGCGGCCAGAGAGGGGACCATCGCCTATTCGGTGCTGCGTGCCCACGACAAGTCCGACGACCCGAAGAAGCTGCGGGTCCGCTTCGACGCGCTGATGAGCCACGATATCACCTTTGTGGGCATCATCCAGACGGCCCGGGCCAGCGGCATGAAAAAGTTTCCCATCCCCTATGTGCTGACCAACTGCCACAACAGCCTTTGCGCCGTGGGCGGCACCATCAATGAGGACGACCACGGCTTCGGCCTCTCCGCCGCGAAGAAGTACGGCGGCATCTACGTGCCCGCCAACCAGGCGGTCTGCCACCAGTTCATGCGGGAGAAAATGGCCTCCTGCGGCGGCATGATCCTGGGCTCCGACAGCCACACCCGTTATGGCTGCTACGGCACCATGGGCGTTGGCGAGGGCGGCGGCGAGCTGGCCAAGCAGCTTTTGGAGAATACCTGGGACATCGACGCGCCCCAGGTGGTGCTTGTCTGGCTGGAGGGAAAGCCGAAGCACGGCGTGGGCCCCCACGACGTGGCCATTTCCCTCTGCGGCGAGGTCTTCCCGAAGGGCCTGGTGAAGAACAAGATCCTGGAGTTCGCTGGCCCCGGCGTGAAGGAGCTGCCCATGGACTACCGCATCGGCATCGACGTGATGACTACCGAGACCTCCTGTCTCTCCTCCATCTGGGTAACGGACGAGCGGGTGAAGGAATACTATGACGTCGTGGGCCGCCCCGAGGCCTATAAGGAATTGAAGCCCGCCCCCGTCGCCTATTACGACGCCATCGTCAAGGTGGACCTCTCCACCCAGGAATGTATGGCGGCGCTGCCCTTCCATCCCTCCAACGCGGTTACGATCCATGAGCTCCAGGCGGACCCCGTGGGCATTCTGACGAAGGCCCAGGAGGCCTGCAACAAGCAGCTCGGCGGCCAGGTGGAGCTCAGGCTCACGGACAAGATCGTGGACGGCAAGGTCGTGGCCGACCAGGGCGTCATCGTTGGCTGCTCCGGCGGCATGTACGATAATCTCACCGAGGCCGCCGCCATCCTGGATGGCAAGAGCGTGGGGGACGGTTACTTTAACCTCTCCGTTTATCCTGCCTCCATGCCCGTGGGTATGGCCATCACCAGGGACGGCACCGCCGCCAGCCTCATGGCTGCCGGGGCGGTCATCAAGCCCGCCTTCTGCGGCCCCTGCTTCGGCGCGGGGGACACCCCGGGACACAACGGCCTCAGCATCCGCCACGCCACCCGCAACTTCCCCAACCGCGAGGGCTCCAAGCCCGGGGAGGGGCAGATCGCGGCCGTGGCCCTCATGGACGCCCGCAGCATCGCCGCCACTGCGGCCAACGGCGGCGTCCTCACCGCCGCCTCGGACGTGGATTACGCGGAGCCGGTGGAGAAGAAATACGTTTTCGATCCCTCACCCTATGAAAAGCGCGTTTACTTTGGCTTCGGCAAGGCCCAGCCGGAGGCAGAGCTGAAGTTCGGCCCCAATATCACCGACTGGCCCCGCTTCCACGCCCTGGGGGAGAATCTGCTTTGCCGTCTGGCCGCCGTTATTTTCGACGAGGTCACCACCACGGACGAGCTGATCCCCTCCGGCGAAACCTCCTCCTATCGCTCCAACCCCATCCGTCTGTCGGACTTCGCCCTGTCCCGCCGTGTGCCGGAGTATGTGCCCGCCTCCAAGGCGATCCGGGCCATGGACGAGGCGCGGCGCGGGGGAGAGGCCCCCGCCGAGGCGCTGGAGGCCCTGCGCCTGGTCTCGGATCAGCCCGAGGCGCTCTTAAAGGATACGGATATCGTCTCCTGTGTCTTTGCCAAGAAGCCAGGGGACGGCAGCGCCCGTGAACAGGCGGCCTCCTGCCAGAAGGTCTTAGGCGGCGGCGCCAATATCTGCTATGAGTACGCCACCAAGCGCTATCGCTCCAACTGCATCAACTGGGGCCTGGTGCCCTTTACGCTGGATGCGGACACGCCCTTTGATTACGCTCCCGGGGACTTCGTTTTCGTGCCCCGCATCCGGGAGGCCATCCGGGACAAGATAGAGAAGATCCCCGCCCAGGTCATTTCCGGCGGCAAGGTCACGGAGCTGACGCTGAATCTTACGGGCCTTACGGACACCGAGCGGCAGATTTTGCTGGACGGCTGCCTCATGAACTACTATGCCGCCGGGCACGCCGAATAAGGAGAAGAACATGAATAAGATCAAAATGACCACCCCCATCGTGGAAATGGATGGGGATGAAATGACCCGCGTCCTCTGGCAATGGATCAAGGAGGAGCTGCTGCTTCCCTTCGTGGAGCTGAAAACGGAGTATTACGACCTGGGCCTCCCGGAGCGGGACCGCACGGACGACGCCGTTACCCACGAGGCAGCGGAGGCCGCCAAGCGGCTGGGGGTCGCCGTCAAGTGCGCCACCATCACGCCCAACGCCCCGCGGGTGGAGGAGTACGGCCTCAAGGAAATGTGGAAGAGTCCCAACGGCACCATCCGCAGCATCCTGGACGGCACCGTGTTCCGCACGCCCATCGTCATCGACTGCGTGAAGCCAGTTGTGAAGAATTGGCAGGCCCCCATCACCATCGCCCGCCACGCCTACGGGGACGTGTACAAATCCGTCGAGATCCGCACCGACGAGCCCGGCACCGCCGAGCTGGTCTTCACCGGGGCCAGCGGCAAGGTGACGAAGCAGACGGTGCAGAAGCTCTTCGGCCCCGGCGTTCTCCAGGGCATGCACAACACGGAGAAAAGCATCGCCAGCTTTGCCCGCTCCTGCTTCAATTACGCCATCGAGCTGAAGCAGGACCTGTGGTTTTCCACCAAGGACACCATCTCCAAGGTCTACGACGGGGCCTTCAAGGAGATCTTCCAGCGCATTTACGACGAGGAGTACAAGGCCCGCTTTGAGGAGCTGGGCATCACCTATTTCTATACGCTGATCGACGACGCCGTGGCCCGCGTGGTCCGCTCCAAGGGCGGCTACATCTGGGCCTGCAAGAACTATGAC
>CAMVOG010000061.1 GCA_947169005.1 uncultured Clostridia bacterium
CCATGTGGGCCTTGAAGCCCAGGATGGAGTCGCCCACATAATTATAGTGAGGCACCTGCACCTTGTCGAAGAGGATCACGTTTTTCAGCTCCACGGAGTTGCCCACCACGGCCCCGGCGCCCACCAGGGCGCTGCCCCGGATGAAGGCACAGTGGCGGACCTCCGTTTCCGGCCCGATGATGCAGGGGCCGGTGATGGAGGCGGTGGGGGCCACCCTGGCGGAGCGGGCGATCCAGATCTCCTCCCCCCGCTGCTCGTATACGTCGGCGGGCAGGGTGGGGCCCAGGGCCCGGATGAAGTCCTTGATCTCCGGCAGGGCCTGCCAGGGATAGTCAAAGCGCGCCAGCAGCGGCGCGGCGAGAGAATGGCTCAGATCAAACAAAGCGTCGGGACGGTAATTCATGGCGGGATACCTCCGGTATTCTGATTCAGTACTCAGGTGCAGCACTCAGTACTCAGGCGCGGGACTCGGTTGAAGCACGCTCCAACCACTCGATACTGAGTACTAAGTACTGAGTCCTGAGTCCTGAATACGAACAAGGCCGCTGTTTCCTGCAGTATAGCAGAAAACAGCGGCCTTGGGTAGTCCCGAAGGGGAAATACTTTTTAATTCAGGCGATCTTTCTTGAAATGGTCCTTCGTCAGCTTGACCACCACGCCGGAGAGGGCCAGCAGGGCCACCAGGTTGGGCAGGGCCATGAGGCCGTTGAGAGCGTCGCCCAGGGTCCACACGATGTCGAGGCCCAGGGTAGAGCCGATGATGAGGACGATGATGAAGACGATCTTGTAGCCGATGGAGGCCTTGGTGCCGAAGAGGTATTCAAAGCAGCGGGTGCCGTAGAGAGACCAGCTCATGATGGTGGAGAGGGCGAAGAGGGAGAGGCACACGGCGATGACGATGGAGCCCACCTGGCCGCCGAAGATGCTGCTGAAGGCGGTGACCATCATTTCGCTGCCGTGGTTGACGCCCCACTCGATGCCGGCGCCGCCGCCGGTCACGCCCAGCAGGCCGCAGAGGAGAGCCAGAGCGGTGAGGGTGCAGATCACGATGGAATCCATGAAGACCTCAAAGATACCGTAGAGGCCCTGCTTCACGGGGTCGGACTCGGAGGAGGCGGCGTGGGCCATGGGGGCGGAGCCGAGGCCAGCCTCGTTGGAGAAGACGCCGCGGGCAATGCCCTTCTGCACGGTGGTCATAAAGGCGATGCCGAAAGCGCCGCCCAGCGCGCCCTCAGCCGTGAAAGCGCCCACGAAGATCATGCGGAAGACCTCGCCGATCCAGTTGATGTTGCCGAAGATGACGATGAGCGCGGCCAGGATGTAGAGAACGGCCATGAAGGGCACCAGCTTCTCCGTGACCTTGCCGATGCGCTTGATGCCGCCCAGCAGCACCAGGCCCACGATGATGGCCACGATGATGCCGATGATGAGGCGGCTGAGAGCCACCTGCTGGCCCAGGAACAGGATGGTGTTGGCGTCCAGATCCGCGCCGAAGGAGCTGATCATGTTGCTGATGGCGGTGGCGATGGAGTCCACCTGGGTGGTGTTGCCGATGCCGAAGGAGGCGAGGCAGCCGAAGATGGCGAAGATGACGGCCAGCCACTTCCAGCCCTTGCCCAGGCCATTGGTGATGTAGTACATGGGGCCGCCCACCCAGTCGCCCTGGGCGTTGCGCTCACGGTACTTGACCGCCAGCGCCACCTCGGCGTACTTGGTGCACATGCCGAAGAGGGCGGAGATCCACAGCCAGAACACGGCGCCGGGGCCGCCGATGAAGATGGCGCCCGTCACGCCCACGATGTTGCCGGTGCCCACTGTGGCGGCCAGGGCCGTCGTCACCGCCTGGAAGGGCGTTACCTCGCCCTCGCCGGCCTGGTGCTTGTGGAACATCTTGCCGATGGTGTTCTTCAGAGCGTAGCCCAGATGGCCGAACTGGATGAAGCCGTTGCGGGCCGTCACGAAAATACCCGTGCCCACCAGCAGGATCAGCATCCAGGGGCCCCAGGCAAAATCGTCCAGAGCGGTTATGATGTCTTCCAACACTTTCATTTCTGCTTTTCCTTCCTTCTTTTTGTATTGCAAAAAATCCGACAGAGATTTTTTACACAGAGTAAAAGGCCCGGTAAAGCAAAGGAGCTTCACCGGCAAAGCGGAGAAGCTCTAACAAATGGCCGCGGAACGCCCCCGCCGGATCGCGGGGCCCTCCGCCCGTCCTTTCTGTCCTTTTGCCTGAGAGATTAGCCCCTGGGGGCTTTGCACCTTCGGCACCTTCATTTAAGAAGGCTTCTCCAGAATGCCGTCGATCTGCGGTCCTCCTCTCCCCAAGGGAAAGGTCCTGAGAGCGTTACTCCTTCGGCTGAACCTAATCACTTTCCCGCAGACGTCACTCGGCTATATTCATTTTTTGTATAATAATACAGTTTAACTGGAAATGCAATAGGAAAATGAGATTTTTTTAAGGCAATAGGCGATAGGGGACGGGAGGACGAATGATCCTTTGTCCGTAGTCAATTGCCCATGGCCCGCAGGCCCAGCTTTACGTAGTCCGTGATCTGCTTTTCCAGGTCGTAGGAGCCGTTGTTGACGCACCAGTTGTAGCAGCAGCCGCGCACCAGCACGAAGAAATAGTCCACGATCTCCCGACTCGTCAGCTCCGTTTGAAGCTGGCCGTTCTGCAGCCCCTCCTGCACGATGCTCTCAAAGACCTGCTGCATGGGGCGGTGGCGGGAGAAGAAGGGGTTGTCCGAGTGGAAAAGGATCTTCATCAGCTCCAGCCCCGTGTTGAGGTTGAGGCGGGTGTAGTAGCGGAAGTAATCCACGATCTTTTCCGCGGCGGTGTTCCCACTCAGCCGCAGGGCAACGGAGTCGGTAAAAAAGCGGTCGCCCTCCATATAGATGTTCAGAAAGAGATCGTCCTTGGCGGGGAAATAGCTGTAGAAGGTGCCGATGGAGACCTTCGCGTCGTTGCAGATGTCCCGCACGGTGGTGTTGCGGTAGCCCTTCTCCTTCATCAGCTTCAGCGAGGAGCGCAGCAGCCGCTCCTTCGTGCGCTGGGCCTTGTCGCTTTTGACGCCCTCCGGCTTATCCATGCTCCATCGCCTCCTTGGTATGTGTAGTATAACCGATAGCGGCCTTGTCTGTCAATGCAAAAGAGACAAAAAATAGAATCTGTTCAATTTTGACAGAAAAATGCCGCCGCTTCCCAAGGGAAAAGCGGCGGCAAAGGCTTGCTTCTGTTTACAGGGCCTCCAGCACGGGGACCAGCCCCTCCAGCTCGGGCAGAACGA
This sequence comes from uncultured Clostridia bacterium, assembly GCA_947169005.1. Lineage (GTDB taxonomy): Bacteria > Bacillota > Clostridia > Oscillospirales > Oscillospiraceae > RGIG6375. The sequence goes on from CAMVOG010000061.1 coordinate 3,288, forward strand.
TCTTCTCGATCTCGCCCTTGTCGCAGGCGGCGGCCACGTTGGGCAGGATGGGGAGCTTGGCCAGGACCTTCAGGCCCTTCTCGGCGGCGATGGCGTCGATATTGCTCTCGCCGTAGAGCTTATGCTCCTTGCCGCAGTCGGGGCAGCGGAAGAAGCTCATGTTCTCCACCAGCCCGATCACGGGAATATCCATGAGCTGGGCCATGTTCACGGCCTTGGAGACGATCATGGAAACCAGCTCCTGGGGAGAGGTTACCACGATGATGCCGTCCACGGGCAGGGACTGGAAAATGGTCAGCGGCACGTCGCCCGTTCCGGGAGGCATATCCACGAACATATAATCCACGTCGCCCCAGACCACGTCGGTCCAGAACTGCTTCACCGTCTCGGAAATGACGGCCCCGCGCCAGACCACAGGCTGGGTCTCGTCGTCCAGGAAGAGGTTGACGGACATCATCTTGACGCCGCCGGCGCTCTCCTCGGGCAGGATGCCCATGGAGTTGGCCTTCGCCCGGGTGTGGACGCCGAAGCACATGGGGATGGAGGGCCCCGTCATGTCCGCGTCCAGAATGGCCACGGAGTGGCCCTGGCGGCGCATCAGCGCCGCGGAAAGGGAGGTGATGAGGGACTTGCCCACGCCGCCCTTGCCGGAAACGACGCCGATGACCTTCTTCACCTTGCTGTGTGCGTTGAGCTTGGCGGTGAAGTCCGCCGCGCCGCAGCTTCCGCCGCAGGAGCCGCACTCACCGCCACAGGAGTCGCAGCCGCCTTCGCAGTCGCAGCCCTCCTGCTTGACGTTTTCATCAAATTCAGCCATACTTGATCTTCCTCCGTATCAGTCACGATCCAGGTACTTTTCGATGACGCGCACCGCGTCGCCGATGGTGTGGATATCCTCGATGTCCTCGGCCTCCACCTTCACGTTGAAGGCGTCCTCGGCGGACATGAGGATCTCATAGAGGTCCAGGGAATCCGCGCTCAGCTCGTTCTGGATATCCGTATCCTCCGTCAGACGGTCCTCGTCGACGTTCAAAAGGTCGGAAATGATCCGTTTGATCTCATCAAATACCATTGTGAGACGCTCCTTTCCGGCTCTCAGCCTCTGTATCCGCGCCGGTCGTCCCGGCGGGGACCGGCATTGTTTCCATAGGCAACCACGATGCGGCGGTTGGGCTCCGTACCGATGGAATAGGTGGAAACGCCGTCCACATCCTGCAGCACCGTGTGGATCACGTGCCGCTCATAGGAGTTCATGGGCTCCAGCGTCATGCTGCGGCGGTATTTCAGCACCTTGCCCGCCACCTTCTCCGCCAGCCGCTTCAGGGACTCCTCCCGCTTGCTGCGGTAGTTCTCCGCGTCCACGCTGATGTGGACGTGCTCGTCGGTCAGGCGGTTGATGGCATAGTTGGCGATGTGCTGGATGGCGTCCAGGGTCTCGCCCCGGTGGCCGATGAGCATGCCGAGCTTCTCACCCGTCAGCTTCACGAGGATGCCGCCGTCCTCCTTCATTTCCAGGACGGGAACGGCGTCCGATCCCATTTTCTCCAGCAGGCCCTTGATAAATTCCTCCGTTTTGGCGGCGACGTCCGTCTCCGCTCCGGAAAAGTCCTCCGGCGCGGCCTCGGGCTCCCATGCCTCGGCGGGTTCCGGCTCCGTTTCCGGCTCCTCTTCCCGGGCCGGATCGACCTCCGGCATCTCCACGCTCACGCGGACCTTGGCCGGCACGGCGCCGATGCCCAGGAAACCGGATTTGCCCCGCTCGAGGACCTCGACGGTGGCCTCCTCGGGGGCACAGCCCAGCTGCGCCAACGCGGAACGGGTCGCCTCCTCCACGGATTTGGCCGTTGCCTCGATAACCTTTAACATTAGGCACTCTCCTTGTTATTCATCGGACTGCTGCTCGCCCTCGGCGGCAGAGCCGATCTCACCCTCGGTGATCGGGTCCGGGGCCGTCTCCGCGGCCTCGGGGATGGAAGCCTCCACCGTCTCCGGGACAGTCTCCGTCAGATCGAAGACAGACTCGCCCTCGGCGGGCTGCTCCGTCTCCTCCTCGGGCACGTAGCCCTTCTGGAAGCGGTCAGGCTTATAGTTTCTGCCCCGGGCGTAGGGCCTGTCGCCCACGCGGGAGGGCTCGTCCTTCTCCCGGGTCTTCCCGGTCTTCACCAGCTTGCCGCTGGAGGTTCGCTCCAGCTCGCCCCGGGCGATGGCGCGTTCCACGTCGTTCTCCTCGGTGCGCTGCTTTTCCTGCATGGCGAGCTTGCGCTTGCTGGTGTTGGGATTGGTGACGGTGCTGCCCTCGGCGCGCTTGCGCTCGGTCTCCGCGTGCTGGGCGGCCCGCTCCGCCTCGATGGCGGCGACCTTCTCCTTGCGCACGGCGTCCTCGGCGTCCAGCTTCTTCTTATAATGGTTGGTCAGCACCACGTCCTGCAGGATCTGGAACACGCTGCCGGCCAGCCAGTAAAGGCCCAGAGCGCCCGGCATGATGAAGCCGATCCACAGGGAAATGATGGGCATCATAAAGGTCATGGTCTTGCCCGCGCCCGCCTGCTCCGGCGAGGTGCCGCTCATCTTGTTGCTGATGACCACGGAAAGGTAGCTCAGCGCGGCGGAGATCACGGGGATCAGGAACAGGCCGATCTGGGGCCAGAGGCCCAGACCGGTGGAGCCGAACTCCCACACGCGGAAGTTGGGGTTGGCCCCCAGGTCGATGCCCAAAAAGCTGTAGTTGATCTTTTGCAGCTTGTCGCTGAGGCTGGCAAACTGCTCAAAATTCTGGTTGATGAACTGGGACTGGGCGATCTGCAGATAGGCGGTGTTGGAGGCCGCCTCAAAGCCCAGGTTCCCCAGCCGGGTGGTGATGGGGCCCTCGTATACGTCCTTGGCCACGCCCATCATGATGGTGATGGGGTAACGGATAGCCTGGTACAGAGCGATCAGGATGGGGAAGGGGATGAGGGACCACAGGCAGCCGCCCATGGGGTTGATGCCCTCTTCCTTATAGAGCTTGGCCACCTCCGCCTGATACTTCTGCTGGTTCCCCTCGTACTTTTTCTCCAGGGCCTTCATCATGGGCTGCAGACGGGTCTGCCGCATCATGCTCTTCTTGCTCTTCATGGTGAAGGGCAGCAGAATGAGGCGCACGATCAAAGCAAAGAGGATCAGGGCGATACCGTAATTGTTGACCAGGTTGTAGAGAAACAGCATCAACCAGCCAAATGGTTTCGCAATTGCATCGAGCATTACAATATTCTCCGTTTCAGGTCCATGCCCCGTCAGGGCACGGGATCATAGCCACCCTCATGGAAGGGGTGGCAGCGAAGCAGCCTCCTGAGAGCCAGCCAGGAGCCTTTGAGCGCGCCGTATTTTTCCACCGCCTCCAGCGCGTACTGGGAGCAGGTGGGGATATAGCGGCAGCAGGGGGGGCGCAGCGGGGAGATGTTGCGCCGGTAAAAACGGATCAGAAACAAGAGAAAACGCTTCAAGTCTTATCCGCCTCCTCCGACAGAAGGCCGAGCCTTGCCGCCGCCCGGAGAAAATACTTCTCCAGCTCGGCGTAGCTTGCCTCCACGGCTCTTGTCCTCGCTACGGCGACGATGTCCCATCCCGCGGGAAGGGCGGCCTCATGCAGGCGGTAGATCTCCCGAAGCCGGCGGCGGATGCGGTTGCGCACCACCGCCTTGCCGATCTTGCTGCCCACGGTGATGCCGTAGCGGCTGCGGGCAGTGCCGTTCTTCCTGCAATAGAGGACCACCAGGGGCGTAGCGGCGCTGCGGCCCTTGGCATAGACCCGGCGGAACTCATGATTCTGATTGAGGGACACGGTATGGATCATTGCTCTCAGTAGGACAGATGCTTGCGGCCCTTGGCTCTGCGGGCGGCGAGGACCTTGCGGCCGTTCTTGGTGGCCATTCTCTTGCGGAAGCCGTGCACCTTCTGACGGTGCAGCTTCTTGGGCTGATAGGTTCTGAGCATTGGGGTGACACCTCCTATAATATAAATAGTGTTCAACTATACTCGACATCCCCGCCGGGAAACGGAGAAGCAGTTGACTGGACTTATGCAGTTTTCTATTTTAGCCTAAATGTGGCTCCCTTGTCAATGGGTTTTTGAATATAAAAAACTCTTGACGAATGTGGCAAGTTCTGCTATAATCGCTTACTGTCCCAAGTGGCGCCTTAGGAGTAGTGCGCCCTTTGGCAAAAATGTGATTTTAGGCGGGTATTCCAAGGAAAATCTGCTTAAAATAGACAAAAATCAAGGAAAGGAGGAAAATCATGCCTACTTTTAACCAGCTCGTCAGAAAAGGAAGAGAGCAGGCCAGCTACAAGTCCACGGCTCCCGCGCTGCAGAAGGGTCTGAACACCCTGCGCAACAGAGAGACGGATCTGAGCTCCCCTCAGAAGCGCGGCGTCTGCACCGCTGTCAGAACGTCCACGCCCAAGAAGCCCAACTCCGCGCTGCGGAAGATCGCCCGTGTGCGTCTGACCAACGGCTACGAGGTGACCGCGTACATCCCCGGCGTCGGCCACAACCTGCAGGAGCACTCCATCGTGATGATCCGCGGCGGCCGTGTCAAGGATCTGCCCGGTGTGCGTTATCACATCATCCGCGGCTCTCTTGATACCCAGGGCGTCAACGGACGCAAGCAGGCCCGCAGCAAGTACGGCGCGAAGAGACCCAAGAAGTAAGCGCCCCACAGCGAGACCCTTTCCACTCAGCGCCGGGCAAGGCCCCGGAGCCCTGAGTTTAATATATACATTATATATTACCTCGGGGCAGCTTACGGGAGCGGCGGAAACTCTCCGCCGACTTTCGAGTACCTGTGAGATCAAAATATGAAGGAGGGAAGTACAGTGCCCAGAAGAGGTAACGTCCCTAAAAGAGAGGTCCTGCCGGATCCTGTGTATCAGTCCGTCCTGGTGACGAAGCTGATCAACAGCATCATGCTGGACGGTAAAAAGGGCGTGGCGCAGAAGGTCGTTTACGACGCTTTTGACATCATCGCCAACAAGACCAACAAGGCCCCCCTGGAGGTCTTCACTCAGGCCATGGAGAACATCATGCCCAGCCTGGAGGTCAAGGCCCGCCGCGTGGGCGGCGCCACCTACCAGGTGCCCATCGAGGTCCGCGCCGACAGACGGCAGACCCTCGGCCTGCGCTGGCTGACGGCGTATTCCAGAGCCCGCAGCGAGAAGACCATGAAGGAAAAACTCGCCTTTGAGATCATCGACGCCAGCAACAACACCGGCAGCTCGGTGAAGAAGCGCGAGGATACCCACAAGATGGCGGAGTCCAACAAGGCCTTCGCTCACTATCGCTGGTGATCGTTCGTATAGGAGAAGGTTGTTATGCCAAGACAGTATTCCCTGGAGAAAACAAGAAATATCGGCATCATGGCGCATATCGACGCTGGTAAGACCACTACTACCGAACGTATTCTTTACTACACCGGCGTGAACTACAAGATCGGCGAGACCCATGACGGCACCGCCACCATGGACTACATGGCGCAGGAGCAGGAGCGCGGCATTACCATTACCTCCGCCGCCACCACCTGCTTCTGGAAGGACCACCGTATCAACATCATCGATACTCCGGGCCATGTGGACTTCACCGTGGAGGTGGAGCGGAGCCTGCGTGTGCTGGACGGCTCCGTCACGGTGCTTTGCGCCAAGGGCGGCGTGGAGCCCCAGTCCGAGACCGTGTGGCGTCAGGCCGATAACTACCATGTTCCCCGCATGATCTACGTCAACAAAATGGACATCATGGGCGCGGATTTCTACAACGTGCTGAGCATGATCCATGACCGGCTGAAGTGCAACGCCGTGCCCATCCAGCTCCCCATCGGCAAGGAAGCCGATTTCAAGGGCATCGTGGACCTGGTGGAGATGAATGCCGACGTGTATTATGACGAGCTGGGCAAGGACATGCGCATCGAGGAGATCCCCGAGGACATGAAGGACCTGGCTGCCGAGTACCGCGCGAAGCTGCTGGAGTCCGTTGCCGATATCGACGACGAGATCATGATGCTTTACCTGGATGGGGAGGACGTGCCCAAGGACATGATCCGCAAGGCCCTCCGCAAGGGTACCATCGAAAACCGCCTGGTCCCCGTGATCTGCGGCACCTCTTACAAGAACAAGGGTGTGCAGAAGCTGCTGGACGCGGTGGTCGATTACATGCCCGCCCCCATCGACATCCCCGCCATCAAGGGCGTCAACCCCGACACCGATGAGGAGGACGAGCGTCCCGCGGACGACAGCGCCCCCTTCAGCGCCCTGGCCTTCAAGATCATCACCGACCCCTTCGTGGGTAAGCTCTCGTTCTTCCGGGTCTATTCCGGCACGCTGAACGCGGGCTCCACGGTGAAGAATTCCACCAAGGGCCAGCGGGAGCGGATGGGCCGCATCCTGCAGATGCACGCCAACCACAGAGAGGATATCGAGACGGTTTACACCGGCGATATCGCCGCCGCCGTGGGCCTGAAGAACACCACCACCGGCGACACCCTCTGCGATGAGAACCACCCCATCATCCTGGAGTCCATGGAGTTCCCGGAGCCCGTTATCCGCGTGGCCATCGAGCCCAAGACCAAGGCCGGCCAGGAGAAGATGGGCGTCGCCCTCGCCAAGCTGGCGGAGGAGGACCCCACCTTCAAGACCTATACCGACGAGGAAACGGGGCAGACCATCATCGCGGGCATGGGCGAGCTCCATCTGGAGATCATCGTGGACAGACTGCTGCGTGAGTTCAAGGTGGAGGCCAACGTCGGCAAGCCCCAGGTTTCCTATAAGGAGACCATCACCAAGTCCGCTACCGTGGACACCAAGTATGCCCGCCAGTCCGGCGGTAAGGGCCAGTACGGTCACGTCAAGATCACCATTGAGCCCAACGAGTCCGGCAAGGGCTACGAGTTTATCAACAACATCGTCGGCGGCGCGATCCCGAAGGAGTATATCCCCGCGGTCGATCAGGGTATCCAGGGAGCCATGCTCTCCGGCGTCCTGGCCGGCTACAACGTGGTGGACGTGAAGGTCACTCTCTTCGACGGCTCCTATCACGAGGTCGACTCCTCCGAAATGGCCTTCAAGATCGCCGGCTCCATGGCCTTCAAGGAGGCCTGCCAGAAGGCGGGTCCCGTCCTGCTGGAGCCCATCATGAAGGTGGCCGTTATCGTGCCCGAGGATTACATGGGCGACGTGCTGGGCGATCTGAACGCCCGCCGCGGCCAGATCAACGGCATGGAGACCCGCAACGGCGCGGCCCATATCGACGCCTCCGTGCCTCTGAGCGAGATGTTCGGCTACGCCACGGACCTGCGCTCCCGTACCCAGGGCCGCGGCCAGTACAGCATGGAGCCCAGCCACTATCTGCAGATCCCCAAGTCCATCGCCGAAAAAATCATCGACGAGAAGGGCAGAAACTGATTTCCCCCTTGCAAAGCGGGGAAAAATGCGGTACAATACTGCACAAGACTTACAAAAATATTTTTACTCTAAGGAGGAAATTCCAAAATGGCCAAGCAAATGTTCAATAGAACCAAGCCTCACGTCAACATCGGCACCATCGGCCACGTTGACCATGGTAAGACCACTCTGACCGCCGCCATCACCAAGTACCTGTCCTTCCAGGGCAAGGCTCAGTTCGAGGCCTATGACGCCATCGACAAGGCTCCCGAGGAGAAGGCCAGAGGTATCACGATCAACACCGCTCACGTTGAGTATGAGACCGACAGCCGTCACTATGCTCACGTTGACTGCCCGGGCCACGCCGACTATATCAAGAACATGATCACCGGCGC
>CAMVOG010000062.1 GCA_947169005.1 uncultured Clostridia bacterium
GGCCCTGCTGCACGACGTGGGCAAGCCCACCTGCTTCACCGTGGACGAGGCGGGGACCGGTCACTTTTACGGCCACGAAAAGGCAAGCGCCGCCCTGGCGGATGCCCTTCTGCGCCGCCTGCACTTCTCCAACGGAGAGCGGGAGCGGATCGTCCGCCTGGTGGAGCTTCACGGGCTGCCCCTGCCGCCGGAGAAAAAGACCCTGCGCCGCCGCCTGGCCCGGCTGGGGGAGGGAGGCTTCTTCGCCCTCCTGGCCCTGCAGCGGGCGGACGTCATGGCCCAGGCCCCGGCGTACCGCGACCGTCTTGCGGAGCTGGACGAGGCGGAGGCCCTGGCCCGCGCCCTGCTGTCGGAGGAAAGCTGCTTCTCCTTGAAGGACCTGGCCGTAAAGGGCGGCGACCTCCTGACCCTGGGCCTGCGCGGCCCGGCGCTGGGAAAGACCCTCAACGCCCTCCTGGACGCCGTCCTGGACGAAAAAGCCCCTAACGAGAAAGAAAAACTCCTGGCCCTTGCCGCGGAGTTAAAGAAGACCCTATAAGGCATACTAAGACAGAAAAATGTAAAGGAAATCGCGCCCTTTAGGGCGCCACATTGAAAGGAGAAATCACCATGGCTACAAATCCCTATGCCGGCACTCAGACCGAGAAGAACCTGGAGGCTGCCTTCGCGGGCGAATCCCAGGCCCGCAACAAGTACACCTATTTCGCCTCCAAGGCCAAGAAGGAGGGCTTCGAGCAGATCGCGGCCCTGTTTCTGAAAACCGCCGAGAACGAGAAGGAGCACGCCAAGCTCTGGTTCAAGGAGCTGAACGGCATCGGCAGCACGGCGGAAAACCTGGCCGCTGCCGCCGACGGCGAGAACTACGAGTGGACCGATATGTACGAGGGCTTTGCCAAGACCGCCGAGGAGGAGGGTTTCCCGGAGCTGGCGGCGAAGTTCCGCGGCGTCGCGGCCATCGAAAAGCACCATGAGGAGCGTTACCGCGCCCTGCTGCGGAACGTGGAGGCCCAGGAGGTCTTCGCCAAGAGCGAGGTCAAGGTCTGGGAGTGCCGCAACTGCGGCCACATCGTGGTGGGCACCGCCGCTCCCGAGATCTGCCCCGTCTGCGCCCATCCCCAGGCGTATTTCGAGGTCAACGCGGAGAATTACTGATCGGAGGGGCCCATGGTCATCGACGTATACAGCCAGTATTTTTCCGGGAGCTGCGTGTATAACGGCGTGGAGCGCCGGGCCGTCCTGGTGCGGCTGACCTCCGATTCCGAGGCCGGGCAGATCCGCTATACGGCGGGGCTCAGCTTCTTCCCCCACGAAAACGAGGAGGACTATGCCATCAGCTATGACGCGGCGGCGGAAAGGACTCTTTACGAGGCCAATGGCCGCCGCTCAAAGAAGCGGGAGGCCGCCCTGCTGGAAAAGGAGCTGCGCCCCACCCTGGACGCCCTGGCCGCCGAGCTGGGCGGCGCCATCGACTGGGAGCGGCCCCTGCGGGACGCGCGCATGGGATAAACAAGCGGCAGGAGAGGGGAGAGCCTCTCCTGCCGGGGTTCGTTTAAAGGAGTACGGGATGATCGAAGCGGTGACGGAAGCGAATATCCGAGCGGCGGCCACGGTACACAGCCGCGCCTGGCGGGCCTCGCACGGCTTTTGCGCGCCGGATTTCGTGGCGGCCCATACGCCGGAGCGCCAGGAGATGTACCTGCGGGAAAAGCTGCGGGCGGGCAGCCGCGTCTACCTGCTGTCGGAGGAGGAGCCTGTCGGCCTCGTCTCCGTCACGTGCAGCCTAATCGCGGACCTGTACATCCTGCCCGAGCGGCAGAATCAAGGCCGCGGTACGGCGCTGCTGCGCTATGCCGTTGCCCGCTGCGAGGGCACGCCGACCTTGTGGATACTGGAAACGAATCACGGCGCGGAGCGCCTCTACCGCCGCGAGGGCTTCAAGCCGACGGGGAAACGGAAAAACCATCCCAACGGACCGGATGAGATCGAGTTCAGACTGGAATAGTGCCGCTTACCCCTTATTTTTTATCTTCTCCCAGGCATCCATAAGCCGCTCCATGCTCCAGGCCGCGTTGGCCGGGCTGGTGGAGGGCAGGGCGACGATGGGTCGCCCCGTGTCGGGCTCAATGAGCTGCCGGTAGAGCTTCGCCGCCGTCTGCCCGTTGGCATAGATGCGCGCAATGGGGCAGCGGGCAAGCAGCCCCGCCACGTCGTTGGGCCGGGCGGAGCGGATCGTGGCGTCCGCCGAGCCTTCGATCTCGCAGGAGGCCGCCGCGTCCCAGAGCGCGATCCCGTTGGAGAGCAGCAGCGCCTTTTTCTCCGGGACGCTTGCGGGCACAGGCGCGTCAAAAAGAGCCGCCAGCAGCCGCCAGAAGCGGTTTTGCGGGTGGCCGTAGTAAAATCCCTCCTGCCGGGAACGGGCGGAGGGCAGACTGCCGAGGATCAAAACCCGGCTGTTTTTGTCCCATACCGGGTCAAAGGGATGGATTTGAAGCATTGTTTTCCCCATTTCTTGAGCCCTGTTGCCTTGATTAAATACGAAAGACGGTGTTTCCCATGCCTGTCATTGAAATTGAAGATTTCCGGGCCCCGGAGCTGGACCTGTTCGCCCGCCTCAACGAGCGGGAGCTTTGCCCCCGTGACGCCCGGGACCGGGCCTTTTTCATTGCCGAGAGCCCCAAGGTCATCCACCGGGCCCTGGACGCGGGCTTTGAGCCCGTCGCCCTGCTGATGGAGCGGCGGCATATCGAGGGCCAGGCCCGGGAGATCATCGCCCGCTGCGGGGATATTCCCCTTTATACGGCGGGGCTGGACGTGCTGACCCAGCTCACGGGCTTTAAGCTGACCCGGGGCGTGCTCTGCGCCATGCGCCGCAAGCCGGAGCTTACGGCGGAGCAGGTCTGCGCCGGAGCCCGCCGGGTGGCTGTGCTGGAGGACATCGTAAACCCCACCAACGTGGGGGCCATCTTCCGCTCCGCCGCCGGGCTGGGCATGGAGGGCGTGCTGCTCACCCCCGCCTGCTCGGACCCCCTCTATCGCCGCTGCGTCCGCGTCAGCATGGGCACCGTCTTCCAGGTGCCCTGGGCCCGCATCGGCACGGAGGTGGAGGACTGGCCCCATCCGGGGCTGGAGCGCCTGAAGTCCCAGGGCTTCAAGACCGTGGCCCTGGCCCTGCGGGACGATTCCCTGGCCATCGACGACCCCCGCCTGCTGCGGGAGGAAAAGCTGGCCATCCTCCTGGGCGCGGAGGGGGACGGCCTCGCCCCCCAGACCATTGCGGACTGCGACTACGTGGCGAAGATCCCCATGACCAATGGAGTGGATTCCCTCAACGTGGCCGCCGCCAGCGCCGTCGGCTTCTGGGTGTTATCAGGTAACAGGTAACAGGTCACAGGGAACAAGGGAAAAGTTTACCTGATCTCCCAGACGAAGACAACCTCTTCTTCTACCTCGATTTCCTCGGGGCTCAGCCCGGAGAAGCCGTCCATACTCATCTTGGCGGCCAGGCGCATGTGGCTGTTGGAATACAGCTCCGGCTCCGGCATGCCGCAGCGCACCTGCATCAGCAGCCCCAGCCTCACGCCGGAGGCGGCGCAAAGCGCCTCCGCCTTTGCTCTCGCGTCCTGCGCGGCCTTGGCCAGCAGGGCGCTTTTTGCCGCTTCCGGGTCCCGCAGGGTGTAGCGCACGTTGATCTCCGGCCCGGCGGGGCAGGAGGCCAGGGCCTTCACCGCCCGGGCCAGACGGGTCCGGTCCAGCTCAAAGCGCAGGCAAAGCTCTCTCCGGCACTCATAGGCCCGGAAAACCTGGCGATAGCGCCCGCGCCCGTCGTCCACGCTGTCGTAGGCGGGGGAGACGCTGAATTCCGTTTCCCGCAGCTCCTCTGCTTTGAAGCCGGCCGCCTCCAGGGCTTCCGTCAGCCCGGAAAGGGCCTCGCCCGCTTTGGAAAGAGCGGCGGCGTAGTCCGCGTCCTCCTCCCGCAGGGTGATGGGCAGCTCGATCCGGTCCGGCGGCAGCCGCAGACTGCCCCGGCCCGTGATGGTGATAGTCCGTTCCATTTTATTCCTCCGCCCCCTTGGGGCATTTTTTCAGCAGCCAGGCCAGCACGTCGGCCATGACCTCGGCCTTGTTCAGCTCGTTAAGCAGCTCGTGGCGGCAATCGGGGTAGAGCTTCAGCTCCACATCCTTCATCCCGGCCTTCCGGAAAGCGGCAAAGGCCCGCTTGACGCCCTTGCCCTGCTCGCCCACCGGGTCCTTCTCCCCGGCGATAAAGAGAATGGGCAACTCCTTATCCATGCGGGCCACATTGGCGGGCTTGCCGATATACTGTATGCCGCCCATCATATCGTGAAACAGCCCCGCCGTGGGGATAAAGCCGCAGAGAGGGTCCGCCGCATAGCGGTCCACCACCGCCAGGTCCCTGCTGAGCCAGTCGGAGGGCGTGCGCCCCTCAAAGCCCTTGTTGTAGGCGCCGAAAGCCAGGTCGTTGAGCCGCGCGCTCTTGTTCCGGGCGCCGCTGCGCTTGATCTCCAGGGCCGCCATGAGCTTCCCGGCGGCCACAATGGGCGCGGCCTGCTGCCCCGTACCGCAGATCACGGCGCCGCTCAGCTCCCGGGGGCGCCCGATCAGATAGGTGCGGGTGAGGAAGCTGCCCATGCTGTGGCCGAAAAGAAAGGCGGGCTTGCCCGGAAACTCCTTCACCAGGCGCCGATGCAGGGCGTGCATATCCCGCACGACCAGCTTCCAGCCGTCCTCCTCGGCAAAGAAGCCCAGGTCCTCCTCGCTGCGGGCGGTCCGTCCATGGCCCAGGTGATCGTTCACGGCGGCGGCAAAGCCATTTTCCGCCAGAAAGCGGCAAAATTCATCATAGCGCGCGCCGTACTCCGCCACGCCGTGGGAAATCTGTACGCTGCCCCGCACAGCGCCGTCGGGCAGCCACTCCCGCACGAATATCTCATTTTTTCCATCGGCGGAGGGGTAGGTGAATTCCGTCAACCGGGGCATGAAGACCATCTCCTTCTTATTTCTTTTGCCATTATACCCCAAGCCGCGGCTTTAGGCAAGAAGGGGCGGAGGAAAGTTTTTCGTGCATTTCCGTCATAGTCATGGTATACTGAGGTATCATCCGAAAGAAGGAGGACCGTCCATGAAAGAGATTGCGCCCGGCCTGCGCTTTACCGTGGAGGCAGCCGTGGGGGAGGGGGACACCGCCCTGGCCCTGGGCTCCGGCACCCTGCGGGTCCTGGCGACGCCGCGCATGGCCGCCCTGATGGAGGAGGCCGCCTGGCGCTCCGTCGCGCCTTATTTAGAGGAAGGGGAGAGCAGCGTCGGCACCGCTCTGCATTTGAAGCACGTCTCCGCCACCCCCGTGGGCATGAAGCTCCGCGTGGAAAGCGAGCTGACAGGGGTGGACGGGCGAAGGCTGACCTTTGCCGTCAAGGCATTCGACGAGGCCGGCCCCATCGGCGAAGCAACCCACGAGCGCGTGGTGATCAAAGAAGCCAGGTTTATGGAAAAAGCGGAGGGGAAGAAAGCTGTTAGCTGATAGTCTTTAGCTATTAGCTTCCATATCTTTAGGTGGTGAAAACGATAATGGCCTGGCATCATTTTTCTGATTTAAAAGTGTGGAGAAAGTCGATGGATCTGACGGATGAGATATATGATCTGACAAGACGTTTGCCCAAAGAAGAGAAGTATGGCTTAGCAGATCAAATGCGACGGGCTGCTGTGTCGATCCCTTCCAATATCGCGGAGGGACATGGTCGGCAGACAGATCGAGATTTTAAGCGCTTTCTGCTTATCTCTATGGGTTCTGTCGCTGAGCTTGAGACGCAGATTTTCATTTGCGTACGCCAGAAATATGTGACGAAAGAACAAGTGAATACCGCACTCAGGTTATGCGATGAAGTAGGCAAAATGCTCACTGCGTTTATCAATCATTTGAATAGTTCGTCGGCGAACAATAGCTAAAAAGCTAAAGACTAAAAACTATAGACTCTATTTTAATAAATTATCCCAAGGAGGTATACAACCCATGAAAACGATCCACGTAACGAAAGTCGGCAGTCTGCGGGACCCGAATCCCGAGACCAGGGGGCGCGTGGAGGTGCTGGACGTGCCCAAGACCCCGCTGGGGGATGAGGACGTGCGCATCAAGGTGGCCTACTGCTCCATCTGCGGCTCGGACCCCCATCTGGTGGAGAACATCTTCGGCTGGGAGGTTCCCTTCGGCATCGGCCACGAGGTTTCCGGCGTCATCACGGAGCTGGGCCCCAAGGCCACCAAGAAGGGCCTCAAGGTGGGCGACCGTGTCGCCGGCAATTTCCTGCACTTCTGCGGCACCTGCTACTACTGCCAGAACGGGCAGCAGCAGTTCTGCACCCACGCGGACGAGAGCAATCACCCCGGCATGGCGGAGGACCTGGTCTGGCACGAGAGCCAGGTCTATAAGCTGCCCGACGACGTGAGCCTGAAGAAGGGCTGCCTCCTGGAGCCTATTTCCATCGCCGTGCGTGCCTCCGACAAGGCCGCCCTCAAGGCGGGCCAGCGCGTCGCCATCTGCGGCGGCGGCCCCATCGGCCTGCTGATCCTCCAGGTCCTGCATATGCAGGGCGCCACGAGCCTTACCCTCATCGAGCCCATCGCCGAGCGCCGGGAGCTGGCCAAGCAGTTCGGGGCCGATTACGTCATCGACCCCACCACCCAGGACGTGAAGGAGGAGGCTCTGCGTCTGACGGACGGCATCGGCTACGACGTGGTCTTTGACTGCTCCGGCTCCGTCAAGGCCGTTTACCCCCTGCCCTTCATCACCGCCAAGGGCGGCAAGCTCATCTACGCCGCCATGTATCCCAATGACTTTGAGATGCCGCTGAATCTCTATAAGTTCTGCTATTATAACGAGCTGGAGATCACGGGCCTCTATGTGGCCCCCTACGCCTTCCCCCGTGCCCTGCAGCTTCTGCCACGCATGGAGCTGGACCCCTTCATCCAGAAGGTCTTTGATATCGACGACGCCGTGGCTGCCTTCGAGGCCCAGGTCTCCGGCAAGTGGCCCAAGATCCTGATCCGCTGCAACAAGATCGAAGGGGAGTAAAGGAGCGCCAAGCGCGGATTCAGAAATAATCATCTTCCTCTTGCATTTAGACGGAAATGTGCTATACTGTCTATGCAGAGGAATGTGAGCAGGTGCCATCCTGTCCACAGCAAGCGAAACCCCCGGAAGGTGCCACTTCCGGGGGTTTCTTGTCACTTATGTACGGCTGACCAAACCGCAGGCTGTGCCGCCATTATCGTCCGTCCAGCCATTTGCAAATGTAGTGTGCCGCTACACTTGCCGCAACGGATATGAGGAACGCAAGCAGATAGTCCATTCTGTCCACCTCCTTCCTGCCGGAAAGAGTCGGCGGCAATTGTGAGTATACCATATTCAGCAGATATGGACAAGGCCTTGCCGCCTATGCCTTCCCTCATTGGTGGGACGGCGGAATGGCATTTTTCCCGTCGGGCGCGGCCCTTTTTCATGTAAAATTCACAAACTTGTGCGGATAGAAGGAAAGCTGTTGAAATCTGTCGCGGATTGCGGTATACTGACAATGTATTTTCATTTGGAAGAAAATGCAAAAAACAAAAACAAGATAGGAGAGAGATCAAATGAAAAGAGTTCTGTTGATCCTGCTTTGCCTCGCCATGCTGTTCAGCCTGGCTGCCTGCGCCGGGCAGACCTCCGGCAGCACCACGAACAGCGGAAGCACCAACAGCGGCACTGCCGCGACGACCGAGACCTCCGCAAAGGACAGCCTCAAGGTGGGCTTCATCTTCCTGCATGACGAAAACTCCACCTATGACCTCAACTTCCTGAACGCCGCCCGCGCTACCTGCACGGCCATGGGCTTCAAGGAGGACCAGTTCATTTATCGCACCAATATCCCCGAGGGCCAGGAGTGCTATGACGCCGCCGCCGAGCTCGTCGACGCCGGCTGCTCCATCATCTTTGCCGACTCCTTCGGCCATGAGCCCTACATGATCCAGGCCGCCCAGGAGTTCAAGGACGTGCAGTTCTGCCACGCCACCGGCACCCGCGCCCACACCGAGGGCCTTCCCAACTATCACAACGCCTTCGCCTCCATCTATGAGGGCCGTTATCTGGCGGGCGTCGCCGCCGGCCTCAAGCTCAATGAGATGATCGCCGCCGGTGACTTCGCCGCCGAGGACGCGCTGATCGGCTATGTCGGCGCCTTCACCTACGCCGAGGTTATGAGCGGCTATACCAGCTTCTTCCTGGGCGCTCGCTCCGTCTGCCCCACCGCCACCATGCAGGTCACCTTCACCGGCTCCTGGTATGACGAGACCGCCGAGAAGGAAGCCGCCAACAAGCTGATCTCCAACGGCTGCAAGCTCATCAGCCAGCATGCCGACTCCATGGGCGCCCCCACCGCCTGCGAGACCGCGGGTATCCCCAACGTCAGCTACAACGGCTCCACCGTGGCCGCCTGCCCCAACACCTTCATCGTCTCCAGCCGCATCGACTGGAGCCCCTACTATGAGTACGTCATCAACGCCGTGCTGAACGGCGAGACCATTCCCGCTGACTGGACCGGCACCGTTGCCACCGGCTCCGTTGTCCTCACCGATGTGAATGAGCAGGCTGCCGCCGCCGGCACCGCCGCCGAGATCGAGAAGGTCAAGGCTGAGCTGCAGGCGGGCACCCGGCACGTCTTCGACGCCTCCACCTTCACCGTGGGCGGCGCCGCCGTCTCCTCCTATCTGGCGGATGTGGATACCGACGAGGCCTATACCGGCGACACCGAGGTCATCAAGGACGGTTACTTCCATGAGAGCGAGTATCGCTCCGCCCCCTATTTTGACCTGCGCATCGACGGCATCACCCTGCTGGACGAGAACTACGGCTGATCGAAAGCCTGAACTGAAACGGATGTCTCCCCCTTCGGGGAGGCATCCGTTCCCCTACCTGGGGCGCTGACGCCGCGATCCGAGAGGGCCCGAGGCGGCCTTTTGGGATCGCTGTATCAGCCGGAATACGCCATAAGGAGAGGGAGCCTATGGACGAAAACAAGACCCCCGCCGTCATGATGCGGGACATCACCAAGCGCTTCGGCACGACGCTGGCCAACGACAAGGTCTGGCTGGATATCTACCGGGGCGAAATTCTGGCCCTGCTGGGGGAGAACGGCAGCGGCAAGACTACGCTGATGAACATGCTCTCCGGCATTTATTTCCCTGACGACGGGCAGATCTTCGTGGACGGGAAGGAGGTCCTGATCCGGTCCCCCAAGGACGCCTTTGACCTGGGCATCGGCATGATCCATCAGCATTTCAAGCTGGTGGACGTGTTCACCGCCGCGGAAAACATCGTCCTGGGCCTCAATGAGGAGGGCCGCCTGGACATGAAGGCCGTCGCTGCCCGGGTAAAGAAGATTTGCGACGCCTACGGCTTCGAGGTGGACCCGGAGCAGAAGGTTTACGATATGTCCGTTTCCCAGAAGCAGACGGTGGAGATCGTCAAGGTCCTCTACCGGGGCGCGGATATTCTGATCCTGGACGAGCCCACCGCCGTGCTGACGCCCCAGGAGACGGACAAGCTCTTCGCCGTGCTGCGCAATATGCGGGCGGACGGCAAGGCCGTCGTCATCATCACCCACAAGATGCACGAGGTGGAGGAGCTTTCGGACCGGGTCGCCGTCCTGCGGCACGGGCAGTTCATGGGCGATATGCTCACGAAGAACACCGACGCCCAGGAAATGACCAATATGATGGTGGGCCACAGCGTCACACTGAACATTGAGCGCCCGGAGCCGGAAAACCCCCAGCCCAGGATCGTGGTCAAGGACCTGACCGTGCGCTCGGTGGACGGCTTCTTGAAGCTGGAGGACGTTTCCTTCACTGCCAATTCCGGCGAGATTTTGGGTATCGCCGGTATCTCCGGCTGCGGACAGAAGGAGCTGCTGGAGGCCATTGCGGGCCTGCAGCCCGTGGAAAAGGGCTCCATCGTCTATATCCATGACGACGGCAGCGAGGAGCCGCTGCTGGGCAAGGACCCCCTGGCCATTGCGGACATGGGCGTTACGCTCTCCTTCGTGCCGGAGGACCGGCTGGGCATGGGCCTTGTGGGCAGCATGGATCTGACGGATAACATGATGCTGCGCTCCTATCGCCGGGGCAAGGGGCCCTTCCTGGACCGGACGTTCCCGCGCCGCCGGGCAGAATGGGTGGTCCAGGAGCTCGCGGTGGCTACCCCGGGCATTGCCACCCCGGTGCGCCGCCTTTCCGGCGGCAACGTGCAGAAGGTCCTGGTGGGCCGTGAGATCGCTTCCGCCCCGAAGGTACTGCTGACCGCCTACGCGGTGCGCGGGCTGGACATCGGCGCCAGCTATACGATCTACGACATGATCAACCTCCAGAAGGAAAAGGGCGTCGCCGTCGTCTACGTGGGCGAGGACCTGGACGTGCTGCTGGAGCTCTGTGACCGCATTCTGGTCCTCTGCGGCGGCAAGGTCAGCGGCATCGTGGAGGGGCGCAGCACCAGCAAGCGCGAGGTCGGCCTGATGATGACGCAGTTGGGAGGGGAGAAGAAGCATGAATAAGGGACGTTTTCATATCTCCAAGCGGAAGGCCCTGCCCTGGTACAAGGCGTGGCTGATCCGCGGCATCGCCATCGTGGCGGCGCTCCTGGTCTGCGCGGTCATCACCATGCTGATGACCGGGGAGAATCCTCTTCGGGTCTACGTCACCAT
>CAMVOG010000063.1 GCA_947169005.1 uncultured Clostridia bacterium
TTTTGAGTAATGGCTGTGTCACTTGCCGTACCCTTTCCGGATGGTGGTGAGCTGACGCCTGGCGGCGCTGAGCTGCCTGTGGCGGGGGCCGCCGCTGAGCTCGTGGGTCAGAAACTGCGGCTGAACGGCGTCGAGGATGCGCACACAGTCCGGCTCCGTCCAGGGGCGGTGCCGGTCGATGGCCTCGATGTGGGGGTAGGTGTAGGCGAAGGCCTTGAAATACTCCGTGGGGAAGTCCGCGGGCACCGCCCCCGTATGGGCGCGGACGTAGGCCCCGCTGAGGCTCTGGTGGAAGTGCATGCCGTGAACGGCCTTGGCCAGCTCCCCGTGCTTGGCAAGCTGCGCGAGGATATAGGCCACGGCTTCCTTCTGATTCCGCAGGCGGGGATTTGTGCTCATCATATGGCCCGTGTCCAGCATGACGCCCTTGCGGGGATAGTCGATGCGGGAGAGAACGTACTCCGTCTCGGCGGGGTCCGTGAAGGTGAAGCCCGGCCACCACTGATTTTCAATGAGGAAGTCGAAGCTCGGCTCCACGCCCTTCAAAAGCTCGTTGATGAACTCGATGGCCGCGTCCAGCACTTCCTTATTCGTATGGAGCCAGCGGTAGGTGTAGCTCTCCTCCAGGGACACGTCGGAGACGTGGAAAACCATGTAGGGCGTGTGCCGCTTGACGCCGTAGGCCAGGTCCTCCCTGAACTGCCGCATGAGGTTCTCCGGCTTCGTGCCGCGATAAATTTGCTCCACCATTTCCCAGGAGTGGAACTTTTCCAGCAGCTTCTTCTCGTCCTGCCGCCAGAAGTCCACCCAATCGGGGTAAAAGACCATGTGGTAGCCCGCGATGAGCGCGTCCGGGCACTCGTCCGCCAGGTCGTCCGGGTCCACGATGGCTTCGATGCCGTCCAGCCCCAGGGCCTTCACCCGGGCGGACAGCAGCTCCCAGCCCCCGTCCCGGTTGATGCAGTATTGGGACAGGGGGTAGTTGATCGTCTGGATCATGGTGTCAATCCTTTCTTTCTATCATTTTCTTCCAATGCCGATCGGCGTATATATTTAATAGTAGGGGCGTGAAACACAGCGCCCCGAAAAGGAGCTGAAAGGCGGCGGTCATGGGCGTGAGGGGCCCCGCCTTCACGCTGGGATACCAGCGCCAGTAGAGCCCGCCCGTGACCCAGGCCGAGACCACCACGAAGGCGCAGAAGCCCAGCCAGAGCAGGGCCAGCTTGTCCCGCTCGTCGAAGCGATAGATGGAAAAGGCCGTGCGCCCCGGCAGGCCGTAGCCCCGAGTGCGCATGCTGTCCGCCGTTTCGATGGCGTTTTCCAGGGCCCAGGTCACCATGATGGAGAGGATCGTAATAGCGTTGCGGACCCTCTGCAGCACCGTCCCGTCGGATACGTCCCGCCCCACGCAGCGCTGGGCCTCGCTGACCACGTGGAGCTGTGCCCGGAATTTGGGCACAAAGCGCAGGGTCATGCTCAGCACCAGGCTCAGCGCCGGGATGACGCGCCCGAAGAGATACACGAACTTGTCCGAGGTCATCACGGCGTTGTAGCAGGAAAACCAGAGGATCACGGCCACCAGCGTCACCGCGGCGAAAAGGCCGTAAAGGAAGCTCTCCAGCGTCAGCGGATTGCCAGAGGGCAAATACGTCAAAATCGTCACGCCCTCATGGGAAAAGGCGGGGTTCACCACCGCCGCCAGGAGCAGCATGGGCAGCATATACAAAAGGCTGAAGCGCAGGCCCTTCCGCCCGTTCAAATAGAGGTTATAGCTCAAAGCCGCCGTCAAGGACAAAACCCGCGGTGCCGGATGCTCCAGGCACATGGTAAAAAGCAACACCAGCCCGAAGAAAAGAAAAGTCACCAGGGGATGGTAGCTGGAAAAGGTATCTCTGTCTTTCACGTGCGCTGCCTCCTTTCCGCAGATTGCCCTTGCTTTTTATCGGGAATATGATATAATATTATCAAATAGTTGATAAGAGGGGGACGCATCATGCATATCAGACCATCATCCGCCCTGCGGAATGACTATACCGGCATCTCCGAACTGGCGAAAAGCTCCGGAGAGCCCATTTTCATCACCAACAAGGGGGAGGGCGACGGCGTTTTTTTGAGCATGGCTGCCTTTGAGGAGCGGGAGAAGCAGTTCCGCCACAGGGATAAGGTCTATGCTGCCGAGATGAGCCGTTTGAATGGCGATCCCGTTCTCACGCAGGAGGAGCTCGACGCAAGAATGGAGGAAATCTTCCGTGCCTACGAGAGCTAAGCTGGTTTATCTGACGCCTGCCGTCCAGGACTTTGAAGAGATCGTGAAATACCACGCCTCTATGGTTGGCCCCCAGTCCGCGCGGAAAATCTACGCCACCATGCGGGATACGATCGGCAATCTCCGCCAGTATCCCTTAATGGGCCCCGTCCACCCGGACCCGCTGCTGGCCGCCCAGGGCTTTCGCAAGCTGGTATTGACCAAGACCTACGTAGCGGTCTATAAGGTGATCGACGGGAGCGTTACCGTCTACCGCATCGTCAACGGGCAAACGGACTATCCCCAGCTGCTGCGGGAGTAATGTCGGGAATCCATATAGGAAATAATAGTGTATTATATCACGCTTACCCGAATCTGAAAAGAGGGGCCGCGCGGCTTTTTTGCCGCCGTATACGGGAGAAGGTACTCCCTGATCTCTCAGCCTTGACAGACGCAGCTTTTGGATTTATAATAACTACAAAACACATACCATAATAATTGAAAAGGCGTAAGGAGTGAGTGTCATGAGTGAACAGGTATTGAATCAATTTCGTTCCGACAAGGCTCTGCGAGATGATTGCGTTGCCATCTACGCCGCCCTCGGAATGGATCTGAACACGGCGTTCCGCATGTTTATGGAGCGCACGCGCATGGTGCGGGGCCTTCCCTTCCCCGCCGTGCTGCCGGAAGAGCGCGTGACACGCACAGAGGGGAAGCGTGCTTTTGAGGAACTGCGCCGGGAGGCTGCCGAGCTACCCGAGCTGAGTCCGGAGGAGATCGATGCGGAGATCGCCGCTGTTCGGGCGGAAAGGAAGGCAAGGCCGTGAGCTGCTTTGCGGTGATCGACACCAACGTGCTGCTTTCCGCATTGCTGAGCAAAAGGCCGGATGCCGCGACTGTCCGGGTGATGAACGCCGTATTTGACGGAACGATCATCCCGCTCTGTCACGAGGACGTTCTGTCTGAATATAAGGACGTTCTCTCCCGCCCAAAATTTCATTTGTCCGCCTCCGCCATTGAGGGCGTACTGCGTTTTTTCTCGCAATTCGGTCTCCGTCTCACCCCAAAAGCAAGCAATGAATCCTTCCCGGACGCTGACGACCGCATTTTCTACGAAATCGTTTTGGAAAAACGCGAAACCGACGAAGCCTACCTGGTCACGGGCAACGTCCGTCATTTCCCGGTAAAGCGCTTCGTGGTCACGCCTGCGGAAATGCTCGCATTGCTGGAACAGATGGATGCGGAACAACATTGAAGAACAGAGAAAAAGAGGGGCCGCGCGGCTTTTTGCCGCGCGGCCCCTCCCGCTCCTATATATGCGCTTCTCCTGTATACGCGCTCTTTTATTCCTCCGTAAAGCGCCTTTGCAGACCCACGCGGGTCTCCTCCGCGAAGGCGTACTGGCGCATGTAGTCCCCCCGGAACTGATGGATGGCCACGGGGTTTCCCTTCAAAAAGTGATAATAGTCGCAGTTGATGCGGTCCGTATTCACGCTGAGGCCGACTCTCTCCTGATGCATGAGCACGTCCCCGACGCCCAGCTCCCCCAGGGTCTTGCGCAGGTCCGCGACCATGGTGCGAAGCTGGCTTTTCATGGAGGCGGTCACGGCCTCGTCGGGCCAGAGGTTGCCGTAGATCATGTCGAAGGTGCAGAGGGCGCCGCGCCGGTCAATGAGATAGGCCAGCAGCTCCTTGGTGCGGGAGCGGGCAAAGTTGATGGGCTTCCCGTCGCAGTATACCTCAAAGCTGCCGAAGCAGCGGGCGCTGACGCGGCAGGTGCGCAGCTCCTCCCGCCGGTAACGCAGGTGGGCCAGGGCGTTGGCTACGGCGGCCTCCGTCACGGGCTTTAAAATATAGTCGCTGGCATAGAGCTGAAAGGCGCTGGGCATATACTCCCGGTAGCCGGTGATGAAGATCACGTTCAGCAGCGGATAGCGCTTTTGAAGCTGCTGGGCCAGCTCGACGCCGTTCATGCCGGGCATTTCCACGTCCAGAAAGGCGGCGTCCAGGGGGGTTTCCTCCGCCAGCCTCAGAGCCTCGGAGGGGTGCGTCGTCCCCAGATGGACGCCGTCCGGGTCCAGGCGTCCCAGGATCTTCTGCACCATGGTCACGACAAGCTGGCGATCGTCAACGGTCAGTGTGTACGTGGCTCCTCACCCCTTTCGGAATCAAAATGATGGCGCGGGTGCCCTCCTCGCCGGAGCGGATCGTAAGGCTGCCGCCGCACTGGACCTCCAGCCGCTCCCGCGTGCCGGCCACGCCCACGCCCTTGCTCTCCTTCTGCTTTTCCGTCAGGCTCACGTCCCCGATCCCATTGTCCTCCACGGTGATGCGGATAAAGCTGCCCATGGCCTCCGTGCGCAGCAGCACGCGGCCCTCGCCGTCCTCCCGGCTCAGAGCCCCGTGCTTCACGGCGTTTTCCACGATGGGCTGCACCGTCAGCGCCGGGATCAGAAAGTCCGTGACCTCCAGCTCATAGTCCATGGTGAACTGACGGGCGGGGTCCGCCCGCTCCAGCGCCACGTACTGGCGGATATGGCCCAGCTCTGTTTCAAAGGGGATGGGCTCGTCGGCGGTGATGCCGTCGATATTGCCCCGCAGGTAGCCCGCCAGGTCCTCCACGCAGGCGGCGGCGGTCTCCGGGTCCAGCAGGCAAAGGGCCTCGATGGAGGCCAGGGTGTTGAAAATGAAATGAGGCTGCATCTGCCGGGTCCACAGCCGGGCCTGACGGGCGGAAAGAGTCGCCTCCCGCTCCCGAAGCCGCGCCAGCTCCTCCTGCCGCAGGAAGAACTGAATCAGGTTGAGGCTGACGGAATAGGAAATCCCCAGGAAGGTGGTGCCGGGAATGAGCTGCTCAAGTCCCAGGGCTGCCAGCGTGGGCAGAATGGCCGCAGCAAAAAGGCGCAGAGACAACGGCTCCTGCCGCCGCAGGATGCGCACCGTACCGTCCCCGTCAGACAAGCCGCAGAGAATAAGCGTGATGACCGAGGCGGCGTCCAGCGTAATGGCTCCCAGCGCATAGGGATTCACGGCGCGGGGCGCGCCGCCCGCCACGACAATAGCCGAGGCCAGCTTCATAAACAGGGCCGCCGGATGCAGCATGGCCGCGGTGAAAAGCCGCCGCTCCCGGGGCTTCAGCCGCCCCTTGCCCTCGGGGCCGAAGAGCATGGGCAGCAGCGCCATAGACACAACGATCAGCCCGGCCGCGTCCATGGCCAGGCTGAGGGTGATGCTCATTTCCAAGCGGCTCCCCCCTCCGACGAAGCTATTGAGATAATTCCCGGATGACGTTCATGGTCAGGCGC
Source organism: uncultured Clostridia bacterium (assembly GCA_947169005.1). Lineage (GTDB taxonomy): Bacteria > Bacillota > Clostridia > Oscillospirales > Oscillospiraceae > RGIG6375. The sequence goes on from CAMVOG010000063.1 coordinate 5,551, forward strand.
GCTTCCCGCAGGATCAGCAGGCGCAGAATAAAGCGCGCAAGGAAGCAGACTCCGACGGTGCCCACGGCGAAAAACGCCGGGAGGGCGGGCTGCCTGACCCCGGCCATCCACAGCACGGCGTAAGCCAGGAGAGCGGCAGTCATCAGAACGCAGGTCCACAGCACCGCTTGCCAGATCCGGCGCAGATAGCGCAGCCGCCCCTCGGAGCCCACGGCCCGCAGGGTCTCGTCAAAGCCACGCAGCAGCCGCATGCTGGCAAGGAAGCCGATGATGATAAAGCTGAGCATATCCAGCGCCAGGATCAGCTCCCGCAGCAGGGAGCCAGTCTGCTCCGCCGTGCCCTCCAGCAGCCCCCGGGTCTCCAGGGAAAGCAGCAGCACCTCTACGAAGGCAAAGACCGCGTCCAGAACAAAGCGGATCAAAAACAGATTGCGGGCGACGCGGTAATGCCGCGAGGCGGCGATCACGTCGCCGAGGCCCGTGATCAGCGGGATCGCGGACAGGAGCCGCAGCGCGGTGCGCACCGTATTCGTCAGCCGCACAAGCCCCCGGAGCTGCTCGGGCCCCTCCTCCAGGGCAGCCATGATCAAGGCCATAAGGGACCGGTCCGCCCCCGGCGTCGCCACATGCCAGACGACACGCTCCGCCAGGATCAGCAGGAACATGAGGCTGGTCAGCATGCTCGCCAGCAGGCCATGATAAATGCGCTTATAGGCGGCGGAGTCAAAGCCCTCCACGCCGTCACACTCCTCTCCGCAAGATTGTTGCGCGCATTTTATCACCCGCAGCGCAACATATGCGCAACAAAAAAGTGGAGAGCAGGCGATATTCATCAGAGATTTTTCAGAAAATGTGCCGGGACGCCGCCCACCACCGTGCCGGGCGCCACGTCCTTCGTCACCACGGCGCCGGCGGCGATGATGGCCCCGTCCCCGATGCTCACACCGGGCAGGACCGTCACATTGGCCCCCAGCCAGACGTTTCGGCCGATGCGGATGGGCGCGGGAATGAGGTCCCCCCGCTTTTCCGGCTCCGGGGCGTGGTTCAGCGTCGCCAGCACGGCATTGTGGCCGATCAGGCTCCCGTCACCGATCCAGATGCCCCCCTGGTCCTGGAAATGGCAGCCGGAGTTGATAAAAACGCCCTCACCCCAGTGCAGGTTTTTCCCGCAGTCCGTGTAAAAGGGCGGAAAAAGGCTGAGAGGCGGCAGCTCCGGCCGGGCGGTCAGCTCCCGCAGCAGGGCGTTCAGCTCCCCGGGCGTATGGTAGCGGCCGTTGATCTCCGCCGTGAGGCGCAGAGCCTCCTGGGACAGCTCGTGCATGCACAGGTGCCAGGGGCTGCCCGCGGCGATCCGCTCACCGCTGTCCATCTTCTCCAAAAACTCCCTTAAGGTCATGCGCGGTCCTCCTTGCCCCGAAATCAAAAAAAGTATAACATTTTCCCCGGTAAAAAGCAATGAAAAAGGCAAAATATACTTCTTTCGGATAATTGCAAAAGGGAAAAAACTGTGTTATACTGCACACATATGAGAAAAGAAAAGGACGTAACGCCATGAAGCATACATTGATAAAGCTGCTTTCCCTCACGCTTTTGCTCGCCCTGCTGCTGGCGGCGGCGGGCTGCGGGCAGACCGCCCCCACGGCCGGACAGAACACCGTAACGGAGACCACGGGCCAGCAGCCCGCCGCCGAGCCCGAGACCGCGGAGCCGGAAAAGGCGCCCGAGGCTGAGGCGGAGCCCGAGCCGGAAACGGCTCCCGAAGCGGAGCCCGAAACCGAAACGGAGGCCGAGCCGGAGGAAACGGAGCCTGCTGAGTCCGAGGCGGAGACCGAGGAGCCCGGGCCTATTGAGAACGAGCGTTTTGACGTTCTTGATCCGCTCTATGCCGAGCTGGCCAAGTGGAACTACGTATTTTCCAGCGGCGCCGGCGGCTGGGAGACCTACTTCAACGTGGCGGAAAACGGCGCCGTCATGGGCGAATTCTACGACGGGGACATGGGCGACACCGGCGAGGGCTACGAGGAGAACGGCACCCTTTATCTCAGCCAGTTCACGGGCCAGCTGGGCAAGGTGACGCGCCTGGCCGACACGGTCTACGAGGTGGAGCTGGAGGCCCTTTGGTACACCGAGGAGCCCGGCACCGAGAAGATCGAGGACGGGACCCGCTACGTCTACAGCGCGGCCTACGGGCTGGACGGGACGGATACCCTGCTGTTCTATCTGCCCGGCACCCCCACCGCCGATCTGCCCGAGGGCTATATGGATTGGATACAGTACACCCACTTCGGCGTATGGCTTTATGATGACTGGCAGCTGGACCTGCCCGAGGACCTGCCCTTCTGCGGCGTATACAACGCCGAGAGCGACTGCGGTTTCTTTTCCTTCTGCGGAGACGTGAACGGCACCTATCTCATGAACAAGGCCGATTTCCCCGGCCTCGTGAATACGAAGTGGGAGACCTATCCCGACGGCGGCTATTACTGCGTCGACACGGAGCCCAGCGGCATGTACCAGGTGATGAACCTCTGCTTCCGCTATGACGACAATCTGGACAGCTGGGACAACGACGCGGTGGTCCGGGCCGCCCTGGATTACCTCTTCCCGGAGATCACGGTCTCCGAGCTGTATACCTACGGCTATGAGGCGGAGGATTACTTAGGCTCCCTGCTTTACATCAACGGATACCGCAATACCTACGCCATCTTCAACACGGGCAGCAACGAGGACACCCGCTATTGCAGCGGCCGCTTCATGGCCCGGGACGGCTTCCTCTACGCCTACGTGGTCTCCACCAGTGAGTACGACCAGCTCATGAGCGGGGAGCCGGAAAACTTCTTCCTGCGCTCTCTGTCCCTCTCCGGCAGACCGGAGATCTCCGCCGCCTCCCCGGAGACGGTGGCCCGCACGATGCTGGCCTACGTGATGCCCGGCTCGAACGAGAACGAGATCGTGGCCGATGAGGTGCTGTGGGTCTCCTGGGACGACGAGGAGCTGATGGCCCAGTACGGCCTCACCGAGGAAGACCTGTGGGACGATTACGCCATCGTGGAGCAGGATGGGAATTATGTGCCTTTCCGTCTGGCGGAGAACTGCCCGGCCTACGTGCAGTGGCCGAAGGCGGGCCAGCTTCACACCTTCTGCGACAGAGCCACTTTCCTGGACGAGTGCGACGCCGCCGCCGACGGGCTGCTGCTCCGGCTCTATCTCAACGAGTTCGACGAGGTCGTCTTTGCCTATGAGCCCTACAGACCGTAAGCGGGACTCAGGACTCAGGACTCAGGATCAACTTTTGATACTTTTTCATTTCTTTCCTTTCTATACAACAGATCGGACGCACCGGTAAAACGGTGCGCCCGATCTGTTTTTATGGGGTTACAATTAGTGAGCTTTGGCTTTCGGGAGAGGGTTGACCCGGCGAAACTGTCTCAGCTGCTCCTCCGTCATCTCAGGGCAGTCCTCGTCAAAGACAATGGGACGGTCCTTCAGCTCGTCCAGTCTTTTGATCTGCTCCGGGGTAAGAGGCGTCCCCGGCTCCCGCTTATAAGTCACGATCATAATAGATACTCCTTTCGTGCGCAGTAGCCCGCCTGGCCGAAATGATGCGGATGCGTTCTCTGCGTTCCGTATACACGACGAATAAAACGTCCCGTACCAAGCCAATGGTATTATAACGGTCTTCCGTTTCGCTATGCGCCGCATCGAACCATTCTATACGATATTCATCATCAAACACAGCAACGGCATCCCGAAAATCAACGCCGTGCTTTTTCAAATTGACCGCCGCTTTCTCGTCATCCCACTCAAACAGCAAAGGACCGTCACTCCGCTTCCGTAGTTTACGCTTTACATTATACACATAATGACAGTCTTTTGCAAGTGTGATCCGCAAACCTGCGGGCGGCAGGTTGCCGCCCCTACAATGACGCCGGAAATTGTCCATTGTCCATTGTCCATTGTCCATTGTCAATTATCCATTGCCTCCAGCATGGTTTCAATGCTGATGCCGTAGCCCCGGGCGGGGTCGTTGACCAGCACGTGGGTGACGGCTCCGGCCAGTCGGCCGTCCTGGAGGATGGGGCTGCCGCTCATTCCCTGGACGATGCCGCCCGTCAGCGCCAGCAGATTAGGGTCCGTCACCGTCAGCATCAGATCCCGCCCGTCGCTCCGCTCGGGAAAGAGGCGGTCGATGCGGACGGCGTACTCCCGCACCGTGCCGTCCACGTTGCAGCGGATCACGGCGGGGCCCTCCCGCAGCTCGGCGCGGGCCAGGGCAGGCAGGGCCTCCCCCTCCGCCAGGGGGCTGCCGCTCTCAAGCCGCCCGAAAACGCCCTTCTCCGTGTTTTTCTCGATGCTGCCCGCGCTCTCCGTCAGGTCGAAGCTGCCCAGCAGCTCCCCGGGCCGCCCCGCGGACCCGGCCACGGCCCCGCTGAGCGCCGCCGGGGCCACGCTGCCCTCCCGCAGGGGCAGCAGCACGCCGCTGTCCACGTCGTTCACCGCGTGGCCCAGGGCGCCGAAGAGCCCCGTTTCCGGCTGGGTAAAGCTGAGGGTGCCCAGGCCCGCCAGCCCGTCCCGCAGCCAGAGGCCCAGCTCCGGCGCCCCCGTTTCGTTTTCCGTGGGGGCGAGGCTCAGCTCCCGCTCCGCCCCCTCCCGGCTGTAGCGCAGGCTGACGCTCTCCCCGGCCCAGGCCGCCAGCGCCGCCTTAAAATCCTCGATGCAATGCACCGGCTGTCCGTCCAGGGCCGTGATCACGTCCCCCGGGCGCAGGCCCGCCGCCGCGTCGCTCACCGCCGCTACCACGACGCCCTCGGCCTCCACCCGGATGCCCACCAGGCTGCCTCCCGGCACCAGCTCCGGCGGCTCCTCCCAGGCCAGCGCCGCCCCGCAGAGGGCCAGCGCCAGCAGCCAGCCCAGAAGCAGCCTCCTCCCTGCCTTTTCGATCCCCATGCACAGCTCTCCTTTTCGCGTTTTTTGAACGAAGCGTTCCTTTTTTCTTGAAGGACAATTCTACTTTCGCAAACATCC
>CAMVOG010000064.1 GCA_947169005.1 uncultured Clostridia bacterium
TATCTGGACGGCGACTGGTCCAAGATCAACCGCATCAAGGACGCCGACGAGCGCGACCAGTTCACCTATGACGGGGCGGGCATCCGCCGCTGCGTGAAGGACCGCTCGAAGGAGTGCGTCTACTGCGGCGAGTGCTTCTCCGAGGGCATGAAGAAGCGGGCCGCCGCTGCCGCGGAGCAGACCCCGAACACCGACCTGCTGGCCCCCTACTACGAGATGGCCAAGCGCCCCCGCACCGGCAAGTTCGACAAGTACGTGCATCCCTATACCTACGAGGAGCATGACGACGACCGCTTCGTCAGCCCCCGGGGCGGCTTCCGCGGCCAGGAGGCCATGGAGGGCTCCCGCCTGTGGTATCTCTACAACATCGTGAAGAAGGAATGCACCATCGGGGACGTGCATATGCACCATGCCGTGGAGGAATACCTCTTCTTCACGGGCTCCGACATCACCCATTTCTTTGACTTTGACGCCGAGGTGGAGATCAGCATCGGCGAGGACCCGGAGCACATGGAGACCTACACCATCACCGAGCCCACCGTGGTCCGCATCCCCGCCGGGATGTGGCATGGGCCCGTGGTGGTCAAGCGTCTGAATGGCACCATCAACTTCGAGCCCTTCTACCCCAACGGCAATTACGGCAAGGTCGTCTACAAGGACGGCCAGTACATCTACGAGGGCACCGATCTGCCCCGAAAGTAGACAGGGAACAGGGCTCAGGCAACAGGGCTCAGAGCCCTGGGCTTGGAATACCTTTATATGCCCGTGTGATGTTGACTTATCCTAAAAGCCGCCCCCGGTCCGAGGACCGGGGGCGGTTTGATCATAAAAGGTTTTGTCGTGCTTCATGGGGACGACTCCCCCAGCCGCTTCGCGGCAGCCCCCTCAAAGAGGGGGCCTGTTCCCTGTTATCTGTTCCCTGTTCCCTGTTACCTGTTCCCTGACCAATCAGCTGATCTGGGCGGGGAGGCCGTAGCTCTTGAAGGTCTCCAGCACCTTCTGCATGAACTCGGCGGGGGGCGCCTCCACCTTGTCGCTCATGGGGTACTTTCTGCCCAGGCGGACGTACTTCATGGCGCCCAGCCGGTGGTAGGGCAGGAGCTGCACCACGTCGATGCCCTCCTTGATCTCTACGCAGAACTCGGCGGTGGCGCGGATGTTCTGCTCATTGTCGTTCAGCTTGGGGATGATGGGATAGCGCACCTGGAGGCGGCCCCCGGCCTTCACGATCTCCCGGGCGTTCTTCAGAATCAGCTCGTTGGGGACCTTCACCAGCTTCTTGCTCTTCTCGGAATCCATGCATTTCAGATCGTAGAGGAAGAGGTTGACGTAGGGCAGGATCTCCATGTAATGCTCCGTGGGGGCAAAGCCCGTGGTGTCCAGCGCCACGTGGAAGCCCTCGGCCCGGCACTGCTTCGCCAGGGCCAGGGTGAACTCAAACTGGCTCATGGGCTCGCCGCCGGAGATGGTCACGCCGCCGCCGGACTTGGCGTAGAAGCGGGCGTCCTGGCGGATGGACTTCATGCAGTCCTCCACGGAGACCCGGCGCAGGGTATTGTACAGGGCGGAGGAGGGGCAGGCCTTGGCGCATTCCAGGCAGGTGGTACATTTGGCCCGGTCGATCACCGGCTGGGTGATCATGCCGTCCCCCTTCAGGCTCTCCTTGGGCTCGCCGCGGCTGATGGCCCCCTCGGGACATGCCTTCTCGCAGAGGCCGCAGACCTCCATGCCGATGCAGCGGATATCCATCCAGGCCAGGTCGGGCTCAAAGGTCTGGGACTCGGGGCTGTGGCACCAGAGGCAGCGCAGGGGGCAGCCCTTGGTGAACACATCCGTGCGGATGCCGGGGCCGTCGTGGACGGAAAACTTCTGTATATCGTAAATATTGCCGAAAATCTCTTCAGACATGGCTCTTCCTCCAAGCATGATTTTATTTCTCTTATTATACATGAATCCTCCCCCGATTGCAAGCCGGGAGAGGATTCTTTATCGGCATGTTTCGATGTGTTTTTTTAGTGAGTGATTAGTGCAGAGTGCTTAGTGCTTAGTGTGCGGAGTGCCTGCCGTTCCCTGAAAGCTGATAGCTGATAGCTAAAGGCTAAAAGCTAAAGGCTAAAAGCTAAAGACTAAAGGCTAAAGACTAAAAGCTACTCACACAGCGCCAGGGCGTCCTTCTCGCAGGCTTCCATTTTCGCCGCGCAGTCGGCCTTGGAGCTGCCCCGCAGCAGGAGATAGAGCTTGATCTTCGGCTCCGTGCCCGAGGGGCGGACCGCCAGCTTGCTCCCGTCCTCCAGCAGCCAGATCAGCACATCGGAGCCCTTGAGGGCCGTGGGCTTCTCCGCCCCGTTGGCAAGCTCCCGCTCCAGGCCCGTCTGATAGTCCCGCATGGCCGTGACCCGCAGGCCGCCCACCGTCTCCGGCGGCGTCTCCCGCAGGCGGCGCATGGTCTCCTGCCGCCGGGCCACGCCGTCCACCCCGGGCATGACGACATTCAGCGTCTTTTCGGCGTACCAGCCGAAGCGCGCATAAATCGCGTCCATGGCGTCCAGCAGGCTCATGCCCTTCAGAAGATAGTGGGCCGCCAGCTCCGTCATCAGCACGGCGGCGGTCACGGCGTCCTTATCCCGCACGAAGTCCCCCGCCATGCAGCCGTAGGACTCCTCGTAAGCGAAGACGGCCCGGTAGCTGCCCTCCGCCTCAAGCTGCTTGATCTTCTCCGCCATGAACTTGAAGCCCGTGAAGGTCTCGAAGCAGGCTGCGCCGCCTGCCTCCGCGGCGGCCTTCGCCAGGTCGGTGGTGACGATGGTTTTCAGCACGGCGGGCTTTTCCGGCAGCGTCCCCGCCTCCCGCCGGGCGGAAAGCAGGTAGTCAATGAGCAGCACGCCCATCTGATTGCCCGTGATGGGGGTGAAGCCCCCGGAGGCGTCCCGCACCAGGACGCCGATGCGGTCGCTGTCCGGGTCCGTGCCGATGAGCAGATCGGCCCCCACCCGGTCCGCCAGCTCCGCCGCCAGGGCGAAGCCCGCCGGGTCCTCGGGATTCGGGCTCTTCACCGTGGGGAAGCGCCCGTCCGGGACCATCTGCTCCTCCACGGGGTAGAGCTTCGTCACCCCCAGGCGGCGCAGGGCCTCGGGCACCAGGACGCGGCCCGCCCCGTGGAAGGGGGTATAGACGATGGAGAGCCGCTCCGCCGCCTGCCGCACCTTCTCCGGGAAGACGGCCTCCCCCAGGGCCTTTGCCAGAAAGGCCTCGTCGGTCTCCCGGCCCAGCAGCTCGATGAGCCCCCGCTCCCGCGCTTCCTCAAAGGACGGGAGGGGCGAGGGGTCCAGCACGTCGGTCGGGAGCTGGGCGCCGTCCGCCCAATAGACCTTGTAGCCGTTGTATTCCTTCGGGTTGTGGCTGGCCGTGACGTTCACGCCCGCCGTGGCCCCATAATGGCGGATGGCGAAGGACAGCTCCGGCGTGGGCCGCAGGTCCTCGAAGAGGCGCACGTGGACGCCTCGCCCGGCCATGACCCGGGCGGCGATAAGGGCAAATTCCCGGCTGTGCTCCCGGCAGTCGTGGCAGACCACGCAGCCCCGGGCCATAGCCTCCGGGCCCTCCCGGCAGATCAGCTCCGCCAGGCCCACGGTGGCCTGCCGGATCACATAGGCGTTCATGCGGTTGAGCCCCAGGCCCATCACGCCCCGCAGCCCCGCCGTCCCGAAGGAGAGGGGCGCGAAGAAGCGGCTTTCGATCTCCGCCTCGTTCTCCTCCAGCTCCGCCAGCTCCCGGCGCTCAGCCTCCGTCAGGGCGGCGCTTTCCCGCCAGCGGCGGTATTCCGTCACGCACTCAGGCTTCATCATCACCCTCCACCGGCTGCATCAGCTCCTTGGCGATCTCCACCATGTTTTCGGGCACGTAAATGTCCATGCCCGTGCCCGCGAAGCCGAAATAGAGCTTGAATATCTCCGCTCCCTCGGGGAAATCCTTCACCGAGGGGATGCCGTAGGAGCGCAGCTGGGCCAAGGCCATCTCATAGTCCAGGGCCGTGCCCGTCACCGTCATCAGCAGGGCGGGCTTGACGGGCTGCCCCTCGTCGTCCAGGGGCCAGATGCCGGGGTCGCAGTCCCCGGTGCAGGCCTCCTCATAGGCCGCGGCGGGACAGGAGGCGCAGTCCCCCGTGCAGGTCGCCGTGCCGCAGGCCTCGTTGTCCTCCAGCGCTGTACCGCAGACGGGGCAAGCCCCCTCCGCCTCGTATTCTTTCTTGCAAGTCTTGCACCAAGCCATATCGATTCCTCCCAACGATGCGCCGCAGGGCCCTGTTTCCTGAGCCCTGCCGCCTGTTCCCTGTTTACTTATGATACTTCCCGCCCTCGGCGATCTTGAAGGCGCGGTAGAGCTGTTCCAGCAGCATGATCCGCGCCAGGTGATGGGGGAAGGTCATGCCGGACATGGAGAGCCTGAGGGCCGCCTCCTTCTTTACGGACTCCGCCAGCCCCATGGACCCGCCGATGATGAAGCAGAGGCGGTTTTTCCCCTTCACGGCGCAGAGCTGCACGAATTCGGAGAGCTGCTCGCTGCTGAGCTGGCGGCCCTCCACGCACATGGCCACCGCCAGCGCGTCCTTGGGAACGCGCAGGCGGATGCTCTCCCCCTCCCGCTCCAGGGCGGCGGCGACCTCCGCCTCTGAGGGCTGGGCGGGCAGATGGACCTCCGGCAGCTCCTCGACCTCGACCCGGGCGTAGCCCCCGAGCCGCTTGATATATTCTGCCGCGGCGGAAGCAAAATATTTCTCCTTCAGCTTCCCCACGCAGAGCAGCTTGATATGCAGCATATTCAGCACTCCATGCATTCACTTTGCGCGTTTGGCGGGGCGACGCAGAGCCGCAGCTCGCCGGGGGCGACGCCCCCCTGCAGCAGGGCCTCCGCCACGGCCCCGTAGGCCAGACGCGGCGTATTGTTCGTTTCGCTCAGATGGGCCAGCAGCAGGCGGCGGCAGCCGGACCGGGCCAGCTCCAGCGCCAGGGCCCCGGCGCTTTCGTTGGACAGGTGCCCCATGGGGCCCAGGATGCGCTGCTGCAGCTGGTAGGGATAAGGCCCGCAGCGCAGCGTGTTCACGTCATGGTTGGCCTCCAGCAGCACCGTCTCCGCCCCCAGCACCGCCCGGCGCACCTCCGCCGTCACGTGGCCCAGGTCCGTCACGGCGGCGGCCCGGCGGCCCGCCTGCTCAAAGGCGAAGCCCAGGCTTTCCGCCGCGTCATGGGGCGTCTCAAAGGGCGTGACGGCGAGGCCGCCAATGTCCACGGTCTTCCCCGCCCGCAGGAAGATCACGTGGCGGCCCACCATTTTGCCCTTGGCCATCAGGGCCCGGGCGGTGCCGCCGGAGGTGTAGACCGGGACCTCCGTAACTTTTTCCAGCATGGCGAGCCCCGCGATATGGTCCGCGTGCTCATGGGTCAAAAGCAGGGCGGAGAGCTCCTCCAGCCCCAGGCCCAGGGCCCGCAACCCCTCCCGGATGCGCCGCAGGGAAATGCCCGCGTCCAGGAGGATATGTACGTCTCCGTCCGAGATCAAGGCGCAGTTTCCGCTGGAGGAGCTGGCCAGACTCACGATCCGCATAGCTCCGTCCCCCCTTTTTCCTCGAGCTTCCGCCGCTCCGCCTCGATCTCTTTTTGGAGGGTCTCGGCGCTGGGCAGGGTGAGCCGGTACTTGGAGGCAAAGACCTGTTTCGCCTCGCTCAGAACGGAATACTTGACAATGGCTTCATTTTTTTGCGAGCAAAGGATGATGCCGATCGTCGGGTTATCGTCCTCATTCTTGTAAAGGGCGTCAAACATGCGGATATAGCTGTCCATCTGCCCCACGTCCCCGTGCGTCAGCTTCCCGATTTTCAGATCGATCAGCACGTGGCATTTCAGAATACTGTGATAAAAGACGAGGTCCAGATAAAAGTCCTCATCCTCATAGCGCATGAGCTTTTGCCGGGCGACAAAGCAGAAGCCCCGCCCCAGCTCCAGCAAAAAATCCTGCAGCTTGTCGATCAGCGCCTGCTCCAGCTCTGTCTCCCGCAGGGCAGGATAGTTTTTCAAATCCAGGAAATCCAGCACATAGGGGTCCTTGATAAAGTCCTCCGCGGCATAGGGTCTCAGCAGCGCCTCCGCTTCTTCCTTGACCGGCGCGGGGTCCCGGCTGGACAGAAGGCGCTCATAGTACAGGGTGGAGATCTGCCTTTCCAGCTGGCGGCTCGACCAGGCAGCGCGTATGCTTTCTTCCATATACCATTGGCGGGCCGCTTCGTCCTCCACGCGCAGGAGCGCCCGATAGTGGGACCAGCTCAATTGCGAACGCAGTGTGTTCGCATTTGGGAACGAGACATAGAATTTCTTCATCATCTGAAGATTGCGCACGGAGAAGCCCGGGCCAAACTCCTCCCGCAGGCGCTCGGCGACTGCCTGCAAAATGCCCTGGCCGTAGGCGGCCCGCAGGCTGCCCTTCTGCTCATGCTCCACGATGATGCGCCCGATCTCCCAATAGGCCCGGACCATGGCGGAATTCACGGCGCTGTAAGCCTGGCCGCGGGAAAGCAGGAGCGCCTGCTTGATCTCGGAATATATATCTTGATAAGAAACAGGCAACACTTCTGCCATGGACTGACCTCCTGCCGACGGCTTGACACGGCCCCGCGTCAAACAAATCGGGGCGGGGAATTCCCCGCCCCGCGGTCACTCTGTATTCAGGCGAGGACCTCCACCTTATCCGAGGGGTCCTCCGTTTCGGTGACGAGGGCGATCTCCGCCCCCACGTCCCGCAGCTTCTCCACCAGGCGCTCATAGCCGCGCTCGATATAATAGATGTTCTCCACGTGGGTGACGCCCTCGGCGCTGAGGCCCGCGATGACCATCGCCGCCCCGGCCCGCAGGTCGCAGGCCCGCACGGTGGCGGAGCGCAGGGCCTTGACGCCCTGGACCACGGCCACCTTGCCCTCCACATGGATGTTGGCTCCCATGCGGCTGAGCTGGGAAACATAGCGGAAGCGATCGTCCCACACCTCTTCGGTGACGACGCTGGTGCCCTCCGCCAGGCTCAGCACGGTGGTGATCTGAGGCTGCATATCCGTGGGGAAGCCGGGATAAGGCGTTGCCTTCACGTTGGTGCTGCGCAGAGGCTTCGTACGGCGGACCAGGACCGCGTCGCCCCGCTCCTCGATCTCCACGCCCATTTCCACCAGCTTGGCGGTGATACATTCCAGATGCTTGGGGATCACGTTCTTGATGAGCACCTCTCCCCCGGCGGCGGCCACGGCGGCCAGGTAGGTGCCCGCCTCGATCTGGTCGGGGATGATGGAGTAGGTGCCGCCCCTCATGTGCTCGACGCCGTTGATCTTGATGATGCTGGTGCCCGCGCCCTTCACGTCCGCCCCCATGGAGTTGAGGAAGTTCGCCAGGTCCACGATATGGGGCTCCTTGGCGGCGTTCTCAATGACGGTGCGGCCCTTGGCCCGGACGGCGGCCAGCATGATGTTCATGGTGGCCCCCACGGAGACCACGTCCAGGTAAATGCGGGTGCCCACCAGGCCCTCCGGCCCCGTGTGGGCCAGGATCAGCCCGTCCCGCACGTCCACCTCCGCGCCCATAGCGGTAAAGCCCTTCACGTGCTGGTCGATGGGCCGCACGCCGAAGTCGCAGCCGCCGGGCATGGCGCTGCGGGCCGTGCCGAATTTGCCCAGCATGGAGCCGATAAAATAATAAGAGGCGCGGATGGAGCCCATCAGCTCCGTAGGCTCGGAGCCCGGTCGCACGCCACTGCAGTCGATCTCCATGGTATGCTTGTTGACGGTGCGCACGTCGGCGCCCATCTCCCGCAGGATCTTCAAAAGGAGGGTCACGTCGCTGACCTGGGGGATATTCTCGATCCGGCAGGGCCCGTCCACCAGGAGGGCCGCCGGGATAATGGCTACCGCGGCATTCTTCGCGCCGCTGATCTCTATTTCACCGTGAAGCGGCTTGCCGCCCCGGATCACATACTCTGTCATGGGCTCACTTCCTCGCCCGCGCCGAAGCGCGCGTATTCAAGGGCATAATCCCCTACAATGGTATTATACCCAAAAAGCGGCAGCTTGTAAAGGCTTCGGCACAATATATCGTGTCTTTTTTTGGGGAAAGGCGCTTTAATACCCAAAAACCTCCACGGCCTTTTTCATATTCTCCCGGATGGGAACGGCGAAGGGACAGCGGCTCTCGCACTGGCCGCAGCCCACGCAGTCGCCCCCGTGGGCCTCCAGCAGCTTATAATGCTCCCGCACCGTTTCGGGGACGCCGCCCTGGGCCAGGGCCAGATTGAGGAACTTCGTCACGTCCGCCACGCTGATGCGCATGGGGCAGGGGGCGCAATGGGAGCAATACATGCAGTGGCCCTTCCACCGGATGGAGGGGAAGGCGGCCAGGGCGGCGGCATAGTCCTTTTCCTCCTCCGGGGCGGTCTCATAGGCCAGGCTGCGGCGCAGCTGCTCCACGGAATGGGCCCCTGCCAGCACGCAGGTGACGGCGGGCCGGGTAAGGGCGTAGTGGATGCACTGCTCCACCGTCAGGGCGGCCCCGGCGGGTGAAAGAGAGGCGTCCAGCAGGTCGCCGCCGCCGAAGCATTTCATTACCGTGACGCCGACGCCCCTCCGCTGGCAGCTTTCGTAAAGGGCCTGGCGCTCCGGGTCCATGTTGGTGAGGGGCTTTTCATAGGCCGCGTCCGCCCAGAGGTCCTCCACGTTCTCGCTGGCGGGCTGCAGGTCGTAGCAGGGATTCACCGAGAACATCAGCACCTCGATGGCCCCGCTCTCCACGGCCCGGAGGGCCACCTGGGGATTGTGGCTGCTGAGGCCGATGTGGCGGATGCGGCCCTGGGCCTTCAGCTCCCGGGCGTAGTCCAGGATGCCGTTCTGCAGGATCGTATCCCAGTCGGAGAGGGCGTCGCAGTAATGGATCATGCCCACGTCCAGATAATCGGTCTGCAGCAGGGCCATCATTTCCTCGAAGCCCGCCCTGACCTCCTCTAAGTTCCGGGTGCGGAGATACTGGCCGTCCTTCCAGACGGAGCAGATATGGGACTGGATGTAAAACTTCTCCCGGCGGCCCTTCAGGGCCGCCCCCACGGCGGCGCGGAGCCTGGGATCGGAGGCATAGAGGTCAAAATAGTTGATCCCGGCCTCCTCCGCCGCGTCAAAGAGCGCGGCGCACATGGTATACTCGTTTTCGGACATGCCCTCGCAGCCCAGGGCAATCTCGCTGACGGAGAGGCCCGTATTTCCCAGGGGACGGTAGCGCATGGCGTTTTCCTCCTTTATATTCCCATTTGACGCATTTTTTAACAGTATACTACAACGCGGTTAAAATAGCAAAGGGCGAACTGTAAAAGTTTGTGCGGGCCTTGGAAAAATGCTTGTAAAATGCCCAAAAGCATGATATACTTCTTTTATGATTTGTGGCGTTTTGCTGAACTGTGCCCGAAAGTGCAGGGAGCGCCCCCATAAATTGAGTACGAAAAAAATGAAAGGATGCGATACCCATGCTTACAGCGAAAGAAAACATGCGCGAGGTCATCCGCGGCGGCAACCCCGACCGTTACGTCAACCAGTTTGAGGCCGTACAGCTCATGTTCCACCCCTATATGATGACTTCCAACTCCTCCCCTACGAAGGGCGGCCCCGACCTGGTGGACGCCTGGGGCATCACCCGCTCCTTCCCCGCCAACGTGCCCGGCGCTTTCCCGGTGCATACCCCGGATAAGATCGTCTGCAAGGACATCGAGCACTGGCGCGACTACGTTCACGCTCCCAGCCTGGACTTCTCCGAGGAGATGTGGGGCCAGTTCAAGGATATGTACGACGCCGTGGATGGCACCAAGTCCTATCGCTCCATCTTCATCGCCCCCGGCATCTTTGAGATGAGCCACTACCTCTGCTCCATGACCGACGCGCTGGAATATTATCTGCTCTATGAAGATGAGATGCACGATCTCATCAAGTACCTCACCGACTTCGATCTGAAGCTGGCCGAGGGCATCTGCGAGCATCTGCATCCCGATTCCATCCTGCACCATGACGACTGGGGCTCCGCCACCAACTCCTTCCTGCGTCCCTCCATGTTCGAGGAGTATTTCCTGGACGCCTACAAGCAGGTCTACGGCTATTATCACGATCACGGCGTCGAGTGCATCATCCACCACTCCGACAGCTACGCCGCCAACCTGGTGCCCACCATGATCGAGATGGGTATCGACGTTTGGCAGGGCTGCATGGAAGGCAACGACGTGCCCGCCCTCGTGGAGAAATACGGCGGCAAGATCACTTTCATGGGCAACATCGACAACAAGAGCGTGGACTTTGAGGGCTGGACCGAGGAGAACTGCCGCAAGGAGGTCCGCCGCGCCATGGACGCCGTGCCCGCCAACAAGTACTATATCCCCTGCATCATCCAGGGCGGCGCCGGCTCCGTCTATCCCGGCGTCTACAAG
>CAMVOG010000065.1 GCA_947169005.1 uncultured Clostridia bacterium
TGAACGCCGCCAAGCAGAAGCTGGCTGCCATCACCAACCGGGAGAAGCGCCGGGGGAGCCTCCGGGAGGTCCTGGCCGGGGCGGACGTGTTCGTGGGCGTTTCGGCCCCCGGCCTGCTGACGGCGGAGGACGTGAAGACCATGGCCAAGGACCCCGTTCTCTTTGCCCTTTCCAACCCCGTGCCGGAGATCCTGCCCGAGGAGGCCTATAAAGGTGGGGCCGCCATCGTGGGCACGGGCCGCAGCGACCTGCCCAATCAGATCAACAACGTGCTGGCCTTCCCCGGCATCTTCCGCGGCGCGCTGGACGTGCGGGCCTCGGATATCAACGAGGCCATGAAGCTGGCCGCCGCCAAGGCCATCGCGGGCCTGGTGGGGGAGAAGCTGAGCCGAGATATGATCCTGCCCGAGGCCTTCGATCCCCGGGTGGGCAAGGCGGTTGCCGCCGCCGTGGCCCAGGCCGCCCGCGACAGCGGCGTCGCCCGTATCTGAGTATATTATTAAGGTAGAAGAAGCCTTGCGCCCCGCGCGCCCATCCGAAAAGGAGGAACCTGTATGAAACCCATCGAGCTTGCCTGGCATACCTGGAGCGTCATTCCCGAGAGTTTTGCCCGCGCCTTTCTGATCGAAGGGACGGAACGGGCCCTGCTTGTCGATACCGGGGCGGGGGACACGGACTTGAAAAGCCTCGTGGCCGAGCTGACGGACAAGCCCGTGGACGTGGTGAACACCCACAATCACGGGGACCATATGGCCGCCAACGACGTCTTCGGCGACGTGTATATGCACCCCGCCGACCTGGCCCGCCTCAAAGAGCCCGGGAAGATCAAGCCGGTGAAGGAGGGCTTCGTCTTCGACCTGGGCGGCAGGGAGGTGGCCGTCATCGAAACGCCGGGCCACACCCCCGGCAGCATCTCCCTCTACGATCAGCGCAGCGGTCTGCTCTTCACTGGCGATATGGTCAGCAAGGACCCGCCCATCTACTTTATCGAGGGGGACGCCAACGCCGAGGACTTTGCCGCCAGCCTGAAAAAGCTCCGTTCCCTGGACAAGCCCATGTTCGGCGCACACGATCCCACCGTGAACGGGCGGGAAACGCTGGACAAGCTGCTGGAGACCCTGGCCCTCTTTGTGGCCGGAAAAATCGCGCCGGTCCCCGCTGAGGGTCCCATGCCCGCAGACCTCTACATTTCGCCCAACGGCACGGGCTTCCGCTGTCCCAAACGCCCGTAAGCCGCGGAAAATCAGCGTTTTTTTGTACACATATACCGCTGCTCATGCCCCGCGAAGTGCCCTGTCGGGCATTTTGCTCAAAAATAATTGAAGAAATCGTAAATTTTTGCTTGATATTTCAAGAGAGTATGTTATAATAAACAAGACCAAAGGTGCTTTTGTTGTGAAATAGCATAAAATCCCCAAAAAGTCCCTTAGTATTCGGTTGGAAAAGGAGAAGACGGTATGCGCATAAAAGACATTAAAAAAGACTGGACACGAAATAAGTCCGTCTACCTGCTCGCAATTCCGGTCATCTTGTACTTCCTGATCTGGAACTACTTGCCTATGGCCGGTATCCTGCTCGCCTTTGAGGATTATTCCGCCCGCGGCGGTATCTTCTTCAGTGAGTGGATCGGCTTGAAGAACTTCATTGACTTCTTCCAAAGCTACTACCTCTGGCGTCTGTTCAGAAATACCATCGTGCTGAGCATCTACTCGCTCATCATCAACTTCCCGGCCCCCATCATCCTGGCCCTGCTGCTCAACGAGGTCGAGAACCAGTATTTCAAGAAGGTCGTTCAGACCATCAGCTACATGCCCTATTTCGTATCCACCGTGGTCATCTGCGGTATCATCACCGACTTCTTCGCCTATGACGGCGCTCTGACCGACCTGCTCTTCAAGCTGCATCTGATCGATCAGAAGAAGGATATGCTCTCCGTGAAGTCCGCCTTCCGCCCGATCTTCGTCTTGAGCGGTACCTGGCAAGGCATCGGTTACGGCTCCATCATCTACCTGGCCGCCCTCTCCGGCGTCGATCAGGAGCTGTATGAGGCAGCCAAGATCGACGGCGCCGGCCGCTGGAAGCAGACCATCCATATCACCATTCCCGGCATTGCCCCGACGATCATCATCATGCTGATCCTCACCATCGGCAACCTGCTGAACGTGGCTATGGAAAAGGTCCTGCTCCTGTACAGACCTCTTACATACGAAACCGCCGACGTTATCTCCACGTTTGTGTACAGACGTGGTCTGATCGAGGGAGACTTCGGTTACTCCACGTCCGTCGGTCTGTTCAACTCGGTTATCAACATGCTGCTGCTGTTCATCTCCAACGCCATCAGCCGCAAGTATTCCGAGACCAGTCTGTTCTGACGCAAGGAGGGGAAATAAAGAATGAAGATCAAAGAAACTCCCGGCCGGATCGTATTCAAGATCATCAATACGATCATCCTGGTCCTGTTGGCCTTTGCCTGCCTGGTGCCTCTGTGGCACGTTCTCATGGCCTCCATCAGCGACCCCACCTATGTGACGCAGCATTCCGGTCTGATCCTGTGGCCGCTGCACGGTGAAGGGCACCCCGTTACGCTGATGGGCTATCAGCTGGTGCTGAACAACAACTCGCTGATCCGCGGCTACGGCAACACCATCTTCTACGTGGTGGCCGGCTGCATCCTCTGCATCGTCTTCTCCTCTCTGGCTGCCTACTGCATGTCCAGAAGAAAGACCATCTGGATGAAGTACCTCATCATTCTGCTGACCTTCACGATGTTCTTCAACGGTGGTCTGATCCCCACCTACATGGTCAACAAGTATCTGGGCATCGTCAACACCCGCTGGGTCATCATCGCCATGGGTCTGATCAGCATCTTCAACATCATCATCATCCGTACCGCCTTCCTCTCCCTGCCGGCCAGCCTGGAGGAATCTGCCCAGCTGGACGGCGCGGGCCATCTGACGATCCTCTTCAAGATCGTCCTCCCGCTGACGAAGGCTACCATCGCCGTTATCGCTCTGTTCTATGCCGTTGGTAAGTGGAATGAGTATCTGACCTCCGCCATTTATCTGACCAACCGTAAGCTCTATCCTCTGCAGATCATCCTGCGTGAGATCCTGATCGAGTCCTCCGGTACCAACGAGTTCCAGGTCTCCCAGGAGATGGGTGGTATGGACCTGTACAAGAAGCTGATCCAGTACTCCACCATCATCTTCGCCACCCTCCCGATCCTCTGCATCTATCCTTTCGTGCAGAAGTACTTCGTCAAGGGCGTCATGATCGGCTCCATCAAGGGCTGAGTTTTCACAACAAAAGCATGGATACGCTCCCCGCTTCCAAGGAAGCGGGGAGCATTTTATATAAGTGACAGCCATTTGCCCTCTGATAAAAGTATGACGCTAGCGGCCCGCCAATCCGTTGTTTGAATTGCTTTGTAAATCATGTAAACAAAAAAAGGTTTTACTTTTGCTGTCCTTTGTGCTACTATCATAATCGTGCCCTGCTTGCGGGGCAGACTTCTAAAGAATGAGGATGAGAAAATGAAAAAGATCATTTGTGTGCTTATGGCCGCGGCGCTTTTGCTTAGTGCGGCGGCCTGCGCGAAGCAGCCTGTGAGTGAAGCCAGCACAAGCCCCGAGCCTGCCGTTGAACAGTCTGCCGGGGAGACCGCGGCGGCTGAAGAGACAGAGCCTGCGGAAGAAGCCGAGCCCGAGGAGGCCGAGCCCGCAGAAGAGACCGAGCCTGCGGAGGAAGAGTCCACGGTAGAGGCTGAGCCCGAGGAGGAGGACGGCCAAAATCCCGTGATGAATTTCATTGGCCGCTATGTGGCAGACAGAGCGGAAGTGCTGGTGGAGGCTCTTGGCGCGCGGGACGGCAAGATCACTGTTACCTGGCCCAACAGCGCCTCCGAGCTTGTCCAGTGGGAAATGAGCGGTCCCTTTGATGATAATAGCCCTGGCATCAGCTATTCTGATTGTGTGAAGAAGGTGCTGACCTTCAATGAGGAAGGGGAAATCGTCTCTGAGGTCGTGGAGTATGAGCAGGGAAGCGGCCGTGTGGACTTCCTCGAGTTCAGCGCGCTGAGCTGGACGGATGACCAGGAGCAGATCGCTGACGGTACTGTTTTCACCGCCGACTGGGCCCTTTACGAGCCTGCGGAGGAGAATGAACAGGAGGCTTCCGCCTTCCTGGGCACCTGGGTCTGCGGCCGAGCCGCGCTGGATATCGCGGAATATCTTGACGGCTATAAGTGTGTCATCAGTTGGGCCGACAGTGCCGCTGAGATGGGCATCTGGGACTATGACTGCTATTTTGACGGCACGAACCTTGTTTCCAATGAAACGGGCGTCCATAAGGTGCTGACCTATGGGGAGGACGGCCTGCTTGCCAACACAGAGATCGTCTTCGACGACGGGGCCGTATCCTTCGGGATCGAAGAGGACGGCGCCTTGATCTGGAATGAGTTTAAGGAAGGCGCGGGCGACGACATGGCTTTCGAGCACGTGGATCGCATGACCTTTGTTCCCACGGCTGATGAGGTGACGGAGCTCTATTTCAATAAAGTGGCGGCCTATGAGCCGGCTACGGCGGGCTCCTCCTTATCCAGAGCCCTTTCCGCCTATGCCGCTCTGAGCTTCTGTGCCGAGCGCCAGTTCTGGGCCATGGATGAAGGCGAGCTGAAAGCCGCGCTGGAAGCTGCCTGGGATAATTTGGACGAGGCCGGACAGGAGCATTTTCGCATCTGCTTCACGGAGGTGAGCGAGCTGTTCAGCGGCTGCCAGCAGGACTGGGAGAGCGTCCGCGGTCCCTTTGAGGACGGTGGCGTCGCCGGCGAAATGGAGAGTCTGATGGCGTTCCCCATGAACCAGGTGTCCTGGGCGAAGCTCCGGGCCTTGACTGAGGAAATCGTAAACGGATAAAAGCGCGTATAAAAAGGCTGCCGCTCCTTCGGGAACGGCAGCCCTTTTATCATGCGGATCAAAGCGCCTTACAGCGCCTTCAGCACGTCGCCCATGTCGTAGAGCCCCGGGGCGGTGACGCCCGCCATGAAGCGGGCCGCCTTCAAGGCCCCGGCGGCAAAGACCTGACGGGAATAGACCGTGTGTTTGAATTCGATCAGCTCATCGGTCCCGGCAAAATAAACGCTGTGTTCCCCGGGAATGGTCCCGCCCCGCACGGCGGAAATGCCGATCTCCGTCTTGCCGCGGACCTGCCGCACGCCGGAGCGGTCATAGACGTATTCCGGCTCATAGGGCAGCCCCTCCCGGGCGGCGTCCGCCAGCATGAGGGCGGTGCCGCTGGGGGCGTCCTTCTTCTGATTGTGGTGCTTTTCCACGATCTCCACGTCGTAGCCCGTGCCGAGCACGGCGGCGGCCCGCTTCACCAGCTCCATCAGCAGATTGATGCCCAGGGACATGTTGGCGGATTTGAAAATGGGCTGCTTCTTCGCCGCCTCCCGGATGTGGGCAAGCTGCTCCTCGGAATAGCCCGTGGCGCAAAGGATCAGCGGGATCTTCTTCTCGGCCGCCCAGGAAAGCAGGGGCTCCAGCGCGGAGGCACTGGAAAAATCCACCGCCACGTCCGCCCCGCCGCCGTATTCCAGAGGATGGGCGTAAACCGGGTAATCGTTTTTCTTTTCCGCAACGGCGTCGATGCCGGCGACGATCTGCAGGTCCTCAGCCTGGGCGGCGAGCTGCGTCACCACCTGGCCCATACGCCCGTTGCAGCCGGAGAGAACGAGTTTCATCATTGGTATGTTCCTTTCTGAGAAAGAGTGCTTAGTGAGATAGTGCTTTGTGCTTAGTAAGTAGTTCAAAGGAGAACGAATGCTTCACTAAGCACTATGCACTGATAATCCCACGGCCTCCAGCTCCCGCTTGAGCAGCGCCACGTTCTTGTCCTCCATCTCGCAGAGAGGCAGCCGCAGCTCGCCCACCTCGTAGCCCAGCATGTTCATGGCGGTCTTCACGGGGATGGGATTCACCTCGCAGAACATGGCGTTCATCAGATGCAGGTACTTGTAATTCAGCTCCCGGGCGGAGGCAAAGTCGTTTTCAAAGCAGAGGCGGCAAATATCCGTCATCACGCCGGGGAGAATGTTGGCCAGCACCGAGATCACGCCCTGGGCGCCCATGGCCATCATGGGCAGGGTCAGCGCGTCGTCGCCGCTCCAGATATAAAAGTCCTCGTCGCAGATAGCCTTGGTCTCGTTGATAAGGGAGAAGTTGCCGCTGGCCTCCTTGACGCCGATGATGTTGGGGTGCTTGGACAGCTCCCGATAAGTCTCGGCCGTGAAGCCGCAGCCCGTGCGGCTGGGTACGTTGTAGAGGATGATGGGGATATTCACCGCGTCCCCGATGGCGTTATAGTGCCGCACCAGGCCCCGCTGGGTGGCCTTGTTGTAGTAAGGCGTCACCACCAGGAGCCCGTCGGCCCCGCAGCGCTCGCCGTGCTTGGCGAGCATGACGGCGGCTGCCGTATCGTTGGAGCCTGCCCCGGCGATCACCGTGATGCGGCCGGCGGCGTAGGAGGCGCAGAACTCCACGGCCTCCATGTGCTCCTCCAGGGTCTGGGTCGCGCTCTCGCCTGTGGTGCCGCATACCACGATGGCGGCGGTACCGCCCTCGATCTGCATGTCGATGAGCCGCTTCATGACCTCGTAGTTGATCTTCCCGTCCTTGAAGGGGGTCACAAGGGCCACAGCGGAGCCCTTGAACAAAGGTTGTTTCATGTCGATTGTCCTTTCTGCTCTGAACTCTGAACTCAGAACTCTGAACTCACTTCTTCGTAATATACCCCTCTGCGCAGAGAAGCTCCGCCAGCAGGACGGCGCCGCCCGCCGCGCCCCGCAGGGTGTTGTGGGAGAGGGCTACGAACTTGTAGTCATACTGCGTATCGGGGCGCAGACGGCCGATGGAAACGGCCATGCCGCGCTCCAGCTCCCGCTCGGACTTGGTCTGGGGCCGGTCATTCTCGGTGAAGTAATGCAGGAACTGCTTGGGTGCGGAGGGGAGGTTCAGCTCCTGGGCGCGGCCCTTGAAGGCGGCCCAGCGGGAAATGAAGTCTTCCTCGGTGGGCTTCTTCTTGAAGCTGACGAAGGTGGCGGACATGTGCCCGTTGGTCACGGGGACGCGGATGCACTGGGCGGTGATGGCGGGCTCCGTCGCCTTAACGATCTGCCCGTTCTCCACGGTGCCCCAGATCTTCAAGGGCTCTTGCTCGCTCTTTTCCTCCTCGCCGCCGATATAGGGGATCACGTTGTCGATCATCTCGGGCCAGCGCTCAAAGGTCTTGCCCGCGCCGGAGATGGCCTGGTAGGTGCAGACCAGGATCTTCTCAATGCCGAAGTCCCGCATGGGATGCAGGGCGGGCACGTAGTTCTGAATGGAACAGTTGGACTTGACGGCGATGAAGCCGCGCTTGGTGCCCAGCCGCTTCTTCTGGCTCTCAATGACGGCCAGATGCTCGGGATTCAGCTCCGGCACCACCATGGGTACGTCCGGCGTCCAGCGGTTGGCGCTGTTGTTGGACACCACGGGGCACTCCAGCTTGGCGTATTTCTCCTCCAGGGCGCGGATCTCGTCCTTCTTCATATCCACGGCGCAGAAGATGAAGTCCACCGTCTCCGCGATCTTCTCCGCGTCGGCTACGGCGTCCATGACTACGAGCTTTTTGGCCTTCTCCGGCAGGGGGGCCTCCATGGCCCAGCGGCCCGCAACGGCCTCTTCATAGGGCTTGCCGGCGCTGCGGGCACTGGCTGCCAGGACCGCCAGCTCAAACCAGGGGTGCTCCGCAATCAGGGTGATGAAGCGCTGACCAACCATTCCGGTAGCGCCGACGATGCCGACCTTGTATTTTTCCATTTTACATTCCTCCCGATTTACGCGGGCATGTGAAAGGAAGAGCAGCTCCCTCTTGCAATGCACGCAAAATTTGCTATAATAATGTTCAGATCGTGAAAATAGTCCCCTTATCGAAAAAAGATGCAAAAATGATGGGTAAAGGGCCTATTATCTGAATATGTTAGCATAGTTTTCCCGGTATGTCAACGGTTACGGCGAATTATTATGCGTTTGGCGTACAGCTTTTTCGCGCCGATAGGGACGATAGGAGAATACAATGAAGGCTTTTTTGAAACGATGGGGGAGGGCTGCTCTGGCGTTGTCTCTTGTGCTTGCGGCGGCGTTGGCTTTTCCCGGCAGCCGGGCGGCCCACGCCTATACAAACCCCGTAAAGACCATGAAGATCGGCCTCTATTATGGCTCCGACGCCATGGCGGCGGCCAATCTGCAAAACTTCGTGGGCAGCGGCTTCACCTTCGGCTATTATGACCCGGACCGGGTCTTCCACGCGGTGGGGGAAACGGACGAGACGAAGCTCACCATGCTGAAGGACTGGACCATGTACCTCTCCGGCGGCGTCTATTCTGACGCCCAGCCCTCCGGCAGCTATGACGTGATCGGCTGCTATCACATTCGTCTGAACGAGAGCTGCGGCGATTTCGCCGCCGCAAAAAACCTGGCGGGTCTCTACGCAGGCGGTTTCCCGGCCTATCACAACGGGAACTGGTATGCCTGCGTGGGCAGCTATACCAGCCAGTCCGCCGCGGAAACGGCTATGGTGGAGCGGGGCCTCAGCGGTAAGGCCATGACCGCCAGCTCCGGCTGCGTCACTGTGGTCGCCACGGGCAGCACCCGCATCCTCTTCCAGTTCGATTACGGCACGGCGGCCTCCCTGGCTGTTCGTCCCCGGGCGGACAGCAGCGGCGAAAAGCCCCAGACCTGGTTCAAGGGGTATCGCTACTACGGCGCTTTTCAGTATACGCGCATGTCCGGCGGGAATATGAACGTGATCAACATGGTGGACCTGGAGGACTACATCAAGGGCGTGGTGCCCTATGAAATGAGCAGCTCATGGCCCCTGGAGGCGCTGAAGGCCCAGGCCATCTGCGCCAGGACCTACGCCGCCTCTACCATCAATCACCACCGGGATCAGGGCTTCGATCTCTGCTGCGGGGACGATTGCCAGGTCTATCGGGGCACCAACAGCGCCGCCGACAGCACGAACCGTGCCGTGGATGAGACGGCGGATATGTATATCACTTATAACGGCTCTCTCTGCCAGGTCTTCTATTTTTCCTCTGACGGCGGCGCCACCGAGGACAGTGAAAACGTCTTCAATGAGGCGCTGCCCTATCTGCGGGGCGTGGAGGACCCCTATGAACAATACGTATATACCGGCAAGTCCAACTGGAGCTATACCTACAGCCTGTCCGAGATCACCCATATCCTGCAAATGAAGGGCTACCGCTGCGCGCAGATCGTCAGCGTGACCCCCAGCTATACGAAGATGGGCAACATCGCCTCACTGAAATTCACCGACGCCAACGGCAAAAACTGGAGCTTTTCCCGCTATAACGCCTGCACGATCCTGTACAGCCCCACCTACGGCAAGTATACCTACAGCATGCGCTTTACCATTACGCCGGAGGGCGGCGTGAATCTCTCCGTGCCGCTGTATTACGTCAATGGCGCCGGGGACACCGTAACGGACCCCACGGAGGTCTACGCTGTGGGCAGCGGCGGCGAGGTCCTGTCGGTGGAGCTGGAGGGCGCCTCGGCCCTGACAGCCTCCGGGCTGGAGACCCTGTCTCCCGCCGGGGAAAAGACGGGGAGCGCCAGCGGCGGCAGCGGTTACGTGGTCAGCGGCTCCGGCTGGGGCCATAACGTGGGCATGAGCCAGTATGGGGCCAAGGCCATGGCGGAGCAGGGCTATTCCTATGAGGATATTCTGAATTTCTATTTTACCGGAGTCGATATCGGATGAAAACCAGTGATTTTTTCTTTGAGCTGCCCCCGGAGCAGATCGCCCAGACCCCTCTGGAGCGGCGGGACGCCTCCCGCCTCATGCGACTGGACAAGGCCACCGGCGCGGTGGAGCATCATCATTTCTACGAGCTGCCCGAGCTGCTGCAGCCCGGGGACTGCCTGGTGATGAACGATTCCCGGGTGATCCCCGCCCGGCTCTTCGGCAGGCGGGAGACCGGCGGGGCCGTGGAGGTCCTGTTGCTGAATGACAAGGGCGACGGCGTCTGGGAATGTCTCACACGCCCGGGCCGCAAGGCCACCCCCGGCGTGAAGCTGAGCTTCGGGGAGGGGGAGCTGACGGCAGAGGTAGAGGAGACGCTGCCCGACGGCAACCGTCTGATCCGCTTTCACTATGAAGGCATTTTTCTTGAGGTCCTGGAGCGGCTGGGCCGTATGCCCCTGCCTCCCTACATCAAGGCGGAGCTGCAGGACGCCGAGCGCTACCAGACTGTCTATTCCAAAAACCCCGGCTCCGCCGCCGCGCCGACGGCGGGGCTGCACTTCACGCCGGAGCTGCTGGAGCGGCTGCGGCAGAAGGGCGTGGAGCTGGTCTGGCTGACACTCCATGTGGGCCTGGGCACCTTCCGCCCCGTGAAGGAGGAGGAGGTCGAGTCCCATGAGA
>CAMVOG010000066.1 GCA_947169005.1 uncultured Clostridia bacterium
AAGCGCAGCACGGCGACGGGCCGCCCCGGCTGCAGGATCACGGAGCCCGCAAAGGCGAGGGTAAGGCTCCCCTCCCCCTCCACGCGGCTTGTAAGCCCCGCCTCGGATTCGATCTCCCGCAGCGTCAGGACCGCGGGATCGTATTCGACCCGATACAGGCCGTTGGCGCAGGCCTGCCCGGAGCTCAGCTCCAGGGTGACGCTGCCGGCGCCGCTCTCGCTCCCGGCGAGAAAGGCGGCCTTCTCCTCGGGCGTATAGCCGGGCTCGTCGATGGCCCCGCTCTCGCTGCCGGGCTGATAGAGCCCCTCCGGAGCCGTGTCGATGCCGGGCAGGGGCGCGACCGGCTCATATACGCGGCCCGCCTCCTTATCCAATGCCAGCAGGCAGCTCAGCTGATGCCCCACGTCGAAGTAGCGCTTGAAGGCCCCGGTCTCGGTGTCGATCTCATAGAGGACGGAGAAGGTGATCTCCGTGTCCCCGAAGTGGTCGGCGGAATAGCTGGCCCAATAGAGGGTGCCGTCGTTGGGGTCGATGGTCATGGACTGCATGTATTTGCTGCTGATGGCCATGGTGGTGAGGAGCCTGGCCCTGGCGGGCAGCCGCTCCAGCAGGAGCCGGGCGTCGTAGGTATCCACGTCCCCGTCCCCGTCCACGTCCGCGTTGTGCTGCTTTTGGATAGAGCCCCGGGCCCCGTTCACATAGTCCAGCAGGGCCTGCGCGTCCGCCTCGTTCACAACGCCGTCGCCGGAGAAGTCAAAGGCGGTGTTCCCCTTCTTCACGGAATCCAGGGTATATGACCAGATGCGCCCGCTGGCGTACTGATTGCTGTAGAAGCGGCCCTCGGCGTCGATGGCCAGGGTGTTGGTCTTGATGGGCGTGCTGCCCAGGACCTGTCCGCTGCCGGTGGCGACGTCGATGGTGAGGAGCTTGCTGTCCTCCGTGACGCCGTAGAGCCTGCCCTCCGCGGGGCTCCAGGCCAGGTCCACGGGATTCAGGCCCACGTCGCCGATGTAGCTGGGCTCGGAGGGATCGGAGACGGAGAGCCGATAGAGCTCCGTGCCGTAGGCGACGGCGTAGATGCTGTCCCCGGCGGCGGCCGCCGCGGTGTAGATTCGCCCGGAGTCCGTCACGGCGGGCAGCTCGGCGCTGCGCTTATCCAGGCGCACCCAGCTCTGCTCCGCCAGGTCGAATGCGATCTTGTTCCCGGAATAAAGGATCCCGTCCTCCTTGACCGTAAGGGTATAGGTGGCGGCGTTCATGGCGTAGTCGAAGACCTGGAGCATGTACCTGCCGCCCATCGCGGCCTTCACGCTGTAGGTGGCCTCCTCCCCGCGGGCGATTTCCTGCTTGGCCCCAGTATAGGAAAGGACCTCCTTGCCTTCGCCGTCATAGAGGATGACGGCGGCAATGTAGTTGCTGTCGCAGGCGGTCACGTCCAGTCTCCCGTTTTCGTAAACGATGTCCCGGACACTGGGGGCGACTCCGTCAACGGCCGCCTTGATGGACAGGACCGCGCCGCTGCCGGGCTGGGAATGCTCGCCCAGCTTGCCCGCGTCGTAATATTCGGGCAGGGCCGCGAAGGAGAGCTGCAGGATGTGGTCCTCGGGCAGCTCGGGCAGCTTGTAGTTGACACGGACCGTGATGGGACTGTAGCACTGCCAGACCCTGGCGGACTTGCTGTAATAGGCGCCCTGGTAATCGCCCTCGTCCCGGTTTTCCAGATAAACGGTCCCGTCCGTCAGGTCCTTCACCTGGTAGGTGTAGCTGGAGCGGTCCCGCATGAGGGAGTAGGACCAGGAATCAAGGACCGCGCCATTGCTCAGAGCGTCCCGCTCGGGCATATACACCGCGTCCGGCACCAGGGGGTTGCCCCCGTAGGCGTAGCTGCCGCCGCTGTAGGAGGTGGTGATGTTGGCGTGATTTTTGCCGTAGGAGCTGCTTACGAAGCGGTTGCCGAGATGAATGTTTTCATAGTCCTCGGGATAGGTGGCGCGGGACTTGTCCGTGGTGCTGGGGGTGGAATAGGTCGTGAGGATCTCGCCCTGGCAGAAGCTGGGCCCGTTGTACATGGAGGGATCGGTCCAGTTGCCGTAGAAGGCCAGCACGGGGATGGAGTGGACGGCGCTCACGGCCCCGTCGCCGCTGGTCCGCGGCGTCACATAGAGGAAGGCCTGCACGTAGTTGCCCTTGGGGAAGCCCGCGTTCAGCCAGCTTTTGGCGCTTTCCGCCAGCGTCAGCGTCACGCTGACCTTCGCCGTCCCGCCTGCCGGGACCGTCACGCTGTTCCCGCTCTGTGTGGGGGCGGTGACCGTCAGGCTGCTTTTCAGCGTGTGGGTCGTCTGCAGCGCGTATTTCGTCAGATAGGGGGAGTGCAGGTTGCTGGCCTTCCGGACATAGTCCTGGGTGAAGGCGTCCGCCGTCAGGTCAAAGGTTTCGTCCTCCCCCGTCGTGTTATAGATGGTGAAGGAGAAGGAATAGACGCCCGTCCGCTCGGGATCGTCCCCCAACTCGGCCTTGACCTTGCCGTCCTCCCAGGAGGCGGTGGCGTCCCGGTCCATGAGGATCACGGAGTTGGCCCCGACCATGCCTGTGGCATAGGCCAGGCCCGCGCCCTGCCGGAGCAGGGGGAAGTAACGCCCGGCGCTGTCCTTCATGGGCACGGCGGTGGACATGAGCAGGGACTGGGTAAGCTGCCGGGCGCTGAGGCCCGTTTTCTCCTCCAGCCCGCTCTTGCGCAGATACTCCCGGAAAATGCCCACGATCCCGGCGACCTGGGGCGTGGCCATGGAGGTGCCGCTCATGCTCTTGTATTTATCGGTGTCCGCCGTGTCGCCCCGCACGGAGAAGATATTGCCCCCGGGGGCCGTGATCTCCGGCTTCAGGGTCAGGTCGCCCAGAGTGCCCCAGGAGCTGAAATAGCTCATGTTGTAGGACTTGTCCTGGGCGGGAACGACGGTGAGGCCGTTCTTCACCAGGAGCCTGCCGGTATAGTACACGTTGTTGTTGTCGTCAAGCTGCCGGGCGGCCAGGGCCTTGATGGCCGCGCCCTCCTCCTTGGTGATGGAGACGCAGGGCTGCTCATAGGTATAGGAGCTCATGTCCATGCCGATGGTTCCGCTCTCATTATTATAAATAATGGTTGCGACGGCCCCGCAGTCCACGGCGTAGCTCGCCTTTTCATAGAAGGGGATCTCCTGTCCGCGGGAGATGATGGCGATCTTTCCCTCCAGGTCGATAAAGTCAAAGTCGCCCGCCTCGCCGTAGCCGTCCGTGAAGACAAATTCGTACTCCGTGCCCGTTTTGTCGGCAGAGGTATCCAGGGTGGTCAGCGACTTCATATTGTTGTAGAGGCCCTCGCTGTAGGTCGCGGTAAAGCTCTCGCCGTTCTCGCCGATGGCGGTGATGGTGGCGTCGGAGATCGTGCCGCTGTTGTCGACGGAGGCCACGGTCAGGCTGTCCGCCAGGCTGGCGGGGTTGGAAACGCGGTCGTAGTTTACGTCGTCCGCGTACAGGTAGCCGGCGGGCAAAAAGCCGTTGGTATTGCTGTAATCCGCCCAGGCCCCGTCGTTGCCCGCCGCCACGCACATGATGATGTCAGAGGCTCTCACCAGCTCCATGACCCGCGCGTAGACGGAGGAGGTGGAAAAGCCGTTTGTGTTGCTGCCCAGAGAAAGGTTTACGGAGTCGGCCCCCAGGATGATGGCGTCCTCAATGGCGGCCACGATGTCGGAATCAAAGGCCCCGCCCAGGGCGCCGAAAACCTTCATCACCAAAAGCTGGGCGTCCGGCGCGTTGCCCACCACGGCGACGGTCTGGGCGGCGTCGGCCATGGCGCCCTCCGCCGTCTTCACATAGCGGTTGGCCGCGGCGATGCCCGCCACGTGGGAGCCGTGGTCGCCCTTCGCGTCGTTATCGTGGGTCACGTCCGTGGACTTGTCCACGTAGTTGAAGGCGAAGGGCAGCTTTTCGCTGTAATACAGTTCCTCAGCCGTCACGGCAGAGAGGATCTTCTTGGCGTTGAGCTGATAAAGATGCTCCTGCAGCCAGCCCGCGTCCAGCCAGTTCAGCGAGGCCGCGTAATCCTCATAGCTCATGCCCGCCGCGGCCGCGCCCCGCCCGATGGCATAGCGGAAGGCCTCCGCAGAGAAGGACTGGTGATCGGTGTCGATGCCCGTGTCCACAATGGCAACGCGGGAGCCGGCCCCCGTATAGCCCGCCGTGAAAAGCTGATTCACCCCGGTCATGCCGACGGAAAGGCTCATCTGGGGGTCCAGGCTCTCCTCGCCGGACCAGGGCTCCACAGCGGGATAATACTGCGCCTCCGGCACGACCTCCTTGACGCCGGGCACGGCCTCGATGGCGGCGATCTGCCCATAGCGCACGTTTGCGGAGATCAGGTTGGCCGCCAGCGTCAGATTCCATTGCACGTCCAGCTTCCCGCCCAGCCGCTTTTCAATGGCGGCGGTGAGGGCGTTCTGGCGGGCCAGCAGCCCCTCCCGGTAGCTGAGGGCGGCCGGGTCCTCCGCCGCCCGCGCGGCGGAGTAGCCCGCGGCCAGGGTGGGCTCCTCCTCCAGCACGATGGAAACGCGCACGGTCTCCGTGAGGGAAACGGGGCTCTGCCCAAGCTCCTCGGAAACCAGTGCGCCGGGATTCAGCGTCTCCAGGGCAGAGGCGGAAACGGCCTCCCCGCTCACGGGATGAAAGTCCACGCTGTTCTCCCTCCGCGCCTCCGGCTCAGCGGCCAGGGCCGGAGCCGCCAGGGACAGGAGGAGCGCCGACAGGAGCAGGATGCCGATCAGCCTTTTTGCGTTCATGTGTTTCTTCATATGGGACCTCCTGGTTAGATCAAAACGGTATTGTTCTCTTCTTCAAGCCGGAGAAAATAAAAAAGCCGCGCCGGCTGAATGCCGGCGCGACCGCTTTTTTCGCCCCATCTGTTACAGTACCCCCTTGGGGTGCCCTCACAGTTCGTGCATCGTCGGTCTTCTGGCTCACGTATTGGGAAGCGCCGGGAGGCGCTTCTGCGTCTGCCGTCCAGCCTTCTCAGGTTTCCCCAATGACCGGATCGCTCCACGGGCGGCAGGCTCCTACGTCTACAGCAACGGGCAAGCCCCGGACTTGGCGGCGGGCCGTCTCACCGGGTTTCCTAATCACCGCGCCTGCCCCGCGGGGCAGTCATGACGGGTGACACGATGCAGCATATTCCATTTTTCGGGATCGTTCTATGATACCAAATTGATTATAGCACCTTTTGCGCCCCTGTTCATTTCCAAAATGATTTTTTCCTGCGGCAATAATACCAATTTGCCCTACAGACCCCTTGTGTTTTCCGTCAAGCTGTACGCTTTCACGGGCCCCGGGAAAGGCAAATGTGTCATTTTCGACAAAAAAACGCCGCTCTTCCTCTTGTTTTGACCGTTCCGATCATGTAGAATGGAAGCAACGAAATAAACAAGGAGTGACCGCTATGGAAATCATCAAGACCGGCGTACAGGATGAATTCGGCTACCCCGTACTGAAAAAGGTGGGCGAGCCCGAGCCCGTGGTCCTGCCCGAGGAAGCCCCGGAGGTCCTCCGGGCCCGTTACGAGGGGGCGCGCTTTGCCCTGGAGGCCGCCTCCGGGGGCAAGAACACCCTGCTTTTCGACGACCTGGGCCTCCCCTCCGTCATGGTCCGCATCCCCATGTTCCTGTGGTCGGACGTGCTGGAGGGTGCGCCCCAGGAGCCCTGCTCCGCCTTCGTGGTGGGCGGCAAGGTGCAGGATTCCATCTGGATCAGCAAGTACATGAACGTCATCGAGCACGGGCGGGCCTACAGCCTCCCGGGCCGTGACCCGGCCCATACCCTCACCATCGACGAGGCCCGGGCCGCCTGCGCCGCCAAGGGCAAGGGCTGGCATCTGCTCACCAACGCCGAGTGGTGCGCCCTCATGCACTGGAGCGTGAAGAACGGCACGGTCCCCCGGGGCAACGCCGCCTTCGGCACGAATCTGGAGCGGCCCTGGGACAAGGGCGTGCTCTCGGACCAGCCCCGCGGCCGGGGCATGGAGGACTCCATGCGCACCCTCACGGGCACGGGTCCCGACGCCTGGAATCACGACGGCGGCCCCTGGGGCGTGGCGGACCTGGCGGGGAACGCCTGGGACTGGGTCGCCGGCTTCCGCACCGTGGACGGGGAGATCCAGCTCATCCCCGATAACGACAGCGCCCTGAACGTGGACGAGGGGCCGGACAGCCCCCTCTGGCGGGCGGTATTGGAGGACGGAAGTCTGGCGGCCCCCGGCGCCCCCGGCACGCTGAAATATGACGGCGGCGCGCCCGGCACCGATTCCCCGGAGGATATCGGCGTCCCCGGCGGCTACCGGCTGAACACGAAAATGGTAAACCCCAACTACACGGGCCATGAGGCGGACATCGCCCACCGGGCCTACGGCTGGGCCTTCTTCAAGGACATCCCGGCGGCGGAGGGCGTCACGGTGCCCCCCATCCTCCAGCGGCTGGGGGCCATGCCCCTGCCCGAGGGCCACAGGGACAACAGCGTTTTCTTCCTGCGCAATTACGGCGAGCGTGTCGCCGCCCGGGGCGGGAGCTGGTTCGACGGCCCCTTCGGCGGCATCTGGGAGCTCTATCTGCGGGAGACCCGGGCCTTCATCTACCCCGATATCGGCTTCCGCGCCGCCTATGTGGAGGCGTAAGGCAGGCAAAAGGGGCAGAAACAGATTGCGTTTTTCACGCAAATCTGCTATTATTATATCAAAATCCAACAAATAAGAAAAGAGGAATTGCCATGATTCGTGATTTCAAGGATAAGGTCGCTTTCGTCACGGGCAGCGCCAGCGGCATCGGCAGCGGCATCGCCCACGCCTGCGCCAAGCACGGCATGAAGGTCTGCGTCGTGGACAAGCGGGAGGACGCCCTGCGGGAGGCCATGAAGTGGTATGAGGACCGGGGCTATGACGCCATCGCCATCCCCCTGGACGTAACGGACCGGGAGGCCTTTGCCCGGGCCGCCGACAAGGCGGAGGAGGTCTACGGCAAGATCCACCTGCTGGTCAACAACGCCGGCGTCTCCGCCGGGCGCAACGCCTGGGATTCCACCTGGAACGACTGGGATTTCATCATGAGCATCAACTGCATGGGCGTGGTCAACGGCGTGAAGACCATCATTCCCCGCATGCTGAAGCACGGGGAGGAAGCCCACGTCGTCTCCACCTCCTCCACCGCCGGGGCCTTCGTCGTTGACGGCTGCGCTCTGTACAACAGCACGAAATTCTTCGTCAGCGGCCTCATGGAGAGCTGCGCCGCCGACCTGCAGGGCACCAACGTGGGGGCCAGCGTCCTCTATCCCGGGCCCACCAACAGCCAGCTGGGCATCAGCTCCTTCTCCGTGCGGCCCAAAGCGCTGAAGAACGAGGGCGAAAAGCCCTTCGCGCCCCCTCCCGCCGAGGAGGGCGCGGAAGCGGCGCCGATGCCCGCCATGCCTGATTTCTCCCAGATCTTCATGACGCCGGACGAGCTGGGCGAGCGCGTCCTCATGGGCGTGCAGCGCGGCGACATCTTCATCTGGACCCATCCCGAATTCAAGGCGGGCGCCAAGCTGCGCAACGACGCCCAGATCCGCGCCTTCCCCGACGAGCCCATCACCCCCAAGCGCCGGGAGCGGGCGGAGGCGCTGAAAACCTTCGGCGCGCTCACCTACAACCCCCTCTATGAGAAGCAGACCACCCCGCCGGGCCTCAAGGAGGACTGGGACCGCAGCAAGGAATGACCGCGAAAGCAATATAAAAACAGCAGAGTGATGGAACGCATCACTCTGCTGTTTCGTTTTGGTGCCGGTGACTGGCTCAGATCAAGTCCTTCGCGCGATAGAGGAAGGTGACGATCTGCCCGCGGGTGCAGATGAACTCGGGGCCGAAGGTGACCCGCGCGGTCCGGGGATTGTAGGACATGCCGTTGGTGATCTCGTTGTACAGGGCCCAGGAGACGATATTCCGCAGCTCCGCGTCACTCACGTCGCTGAAGGAGTAGGTGTAATAGGCGCCCTCCTCGTTGATGGTGTCGGGCGAGCCTGCCAGTTTCCAGAGATAGGTAACGACCATTTCCCTGGTGCAGGGCTCCTTGCCGCCGAAAACGCTGCCCTCCACGAGGCCCTTTTCATAGGCCCAGATGGCCGCCTCCGTGTAGTATTCCCCGGTGGGCACGTCCGTAAAGGGGTTGGAGATGGCGGGCGTCGGTTCCCCCTGGGAGCGCCAGAGGAAGGTGAGGATCTGCTGGACCGTGCAGGTATCGTTGGGGCTGAAGGTGGTCGCGCTGGTGCCCTTGGTCACGCCCTTCTCCACGGCCCAGGCCACGGGCTGGGCAAACCAGTCCACCTCCGCCACGTCCCGGAAGCCGGCATAGGAGGCCTCGGGAGGCGTGATGCTGGAGAAGGGCTTGCCGGAAAGGGCCACGTCCCCGGCGATGAACGTGGTTTCCCCGTTTTCTCTTTTGTACAGCGTGCCGTCCTTTTTCAGGATCAAGGCAAAGGACTCGTGGCTCTGGGACTGATAGACCCACTGCACGTTATCCGTCACGAATTCTTTTCCCCGCAGGCCGTAGTAAAGATTCCCGTCGGTTTTCAGCACATAAACGTCGTCGAAATACATGCCGCTCACCATGGCCACGCCGTCCATGAGCTTGACCTTATTTTTGTATTTGATCACGTTGTTGTTTTCATCAAAGCCGAAGAAATAATAGGAGCCGTCGTTCATCACCGCGCCAACCCAGCCCTGGTCCACGCTGTACTGGGCCATGCTGCCCAGGCCGGTGAGCTGCACGGGCGGGAGCAGGGGCAGCCAGTCGTTGGGATAGAGCTCATGCCAGCAGTCCAGGCCCCAGTACCAGACGGTGTTGTCGTTCTTGACGGCGATGCCGTTGTAAAAGCCCATGGTAAAGCTCTTCACGTTGTCCAGCAGCTTATAGGGCACGATGATCTCGCCCCCGTCTTCCCCGTGGGAAAACCAGCTGGGGTCCACGCCGGGGGTGTTGATGTCGATGCCGACGGCGCCGCCGAACTGATCGCCCCAGGTGTAAAGGGAGCCGTCCGCCTTCAGCGCGCCGAAAGCGGGGTAGCCCCCGGTGATGCTCACGGCCACGCAGTCGTCCAGCATCTTCACGGGCTCGTGACTGGCGTAGGAGCCGTGCGCGTAGTCCAGGCCGAAGGTCCAGACGGAGCCGTCGGTTTTCAGCACGATGGTCGCCTGGTCGTTGCGGCTGAAGGCCACGACGTTTTCCATCACCTTCGTGGGGGTCTCCACGTAGGTGGTGATATGGCGGTCCACCCCCGCCGAGCAGGAGTTGTTTTCGCCCCAAAGCCACAGACCGCCGTTTTTGTCGATGTATCCGTCATAGCCGATGGTGCGGGTCTCCCCCGGCGCCACGGAATCGGAGGCGAAGGCCGCCCCGCCCAGCGCCCCGGCCAACAGCACGGCGCAGAGCAGAAGCGCCACCGCCCGTTTCATCACGTTTTTCATACAGCTTTTTCCTTTCTTCCGGTCCTGCCGGGCGCTCCAAGCCGCCCCGCCGCCGCTTTTTTTACAGTATACCGTATTTTCCTTCCAAAATCAATCATGGCGCATAAAAAGGGGAGATGACACATGCGTATCATCCCCCTGAGCTGGTGCCGGTGACCGGGCTCGAACCGGTACGTGGGTTCCCCCACATGGGATTTTAAGTCCCAGGCGTCTGCCAATTCCGCCACACCGGCAAATCATATGAAAAATTATAGCACCCGCCCTCGCCTCTGTCAATCGAAAGTGGGGAAAGAAAATGCCGATCAGGGCTTGCAATAGAGCACACTTAGTGTTATTATACAAGCAGTGCCGGATTTTTGACGGAAAAATCAGCGTTTTCCCCATTGGCAAGCACTTGTTTATCCAAAAATTGAAAATAGATTTGGAGGAAGATCACTATGTCTGAGCAAAAAGTCGTCACCAGCGATATCCTGAACATCGTGCCCATTGAGCTGGACAACACCTGCCTCAAGCGGGGCTGCCTGGACGGCGAGGTCGCCGTGGTCACCGGCGGCGCCAGCAACGTGGGTCTCGGCTACGCCCGCGTGCTGGCCTGGGCGGGCGCCAAGGTCGTGGTCGCGGATCTGAACGAGGTCGCCGGCAAGGAGACCCAGCGCGTCATCAACGAGGAGAACGGCGCGGACGTCTGCCTTTTCGTAAAGACCAACATCACCAGCCAGGAGGATGTGACCAACCTCAAGGAGCAGGCCTTCGCCAAGTTCGGCAAGGTTGACCTGCTGCTGAACAACGCCATGAACATGCGGCTGAACGGGCCGGTGCTCACCTCCCCGGTC
>CAMVOG010000067.1 GCA_947169005.1 uncultured Clostridia bacterium
TCCCATAAGTGGTCAAATAAGTGGTCAAAGGGTATAGAAAAGCCCTGAACCTATTGAAGATTCAGGGTTTTTCATGGCGGAGAAGGAGGGATTCGAACCCTCGAGACCCTTATGGGGCCTACACGATTTCCAATCGTGCGCGCTCGACCAAACTACGCGACTTCTCCACGAGCTTGCTCAAGTTCTCCCGATATTCGATTGTACGGGGAATCAGCTTGTTTATTATATGGCATGGGGCGCACAAAGTCAAGAGTTTTTTCAGCGGGCCGACGGATTTTCCTTGAAAAATTACGCCGTTTTTCACCGCTTTTTCATTATCTTTTTCGTCGGCGATTACTGCCGTGTGTAAAAAGTGCGCGGCGCGACGCGGGGGGGTATGCCGCGGCGGGCTGCTCCACATTTTCTTTTCCTCCCCTCGTGTCTCGCAATAAGGCATTTTGGGCGTATGGATGGCGTCGGAGGCTGGAAAGAACGGGGAAACTGTGCTACACTTACCGCGGAAGAGAGCAGCCCCGCGGCCCGGCTTTCCGGCGGCGTTTTTCACGGACAGGAGGCACGCAGACTGTACGCGCCTCCGCACGGTCGGCTTTCGGATAAAAAGGCCGCCTGCTTTTGCCCCGGCGTTTCGCCTGCGCGCCCCCCGCCTTGATGAACAAAGCGCTTCCCGGCGGGCGAGCGGCTGAGCATCTGCATAACCCGGCCTTGCGGGTCGCGGCAGAAAATGAGGTGAGCCATGGATCGAACTGAAAAAGCCCTGCACCTGGCCGAGACGCTGGGAGGGAAAGACGGCCTGAACTGCATCGCGGAGCTGGACCTGACGGCCCTGCAGCAGGCAAGGGAAATGGAAAAGGAACGCGCAAAGGCCTTACCGCTTCGGGGCGTTCCCGTGCTGATCAAGGACAATATCGACGTGAAGGGCCTGCACACAACGGCGGGCAGCCTGGCGCTGGCGGACAACCTCGCCCGCGCCGACGCGCCGATCGTGCGGAATCTTCGTAAGAACGGCGCGGTGATCCTCGGAAAGAGCAACATGACAGAATTTGCCAATTACGTTTCCACTTCAATGCCGGGCGGCTACAGCTCCCGGGGCGGGCAGGTGGTCCACGCGGACGATCCCGCTCTCAGTCCCTCCGGCTCCTCCTCGGGCTCCGCCGTGGCGGTTTCCGCGGGGATCGTCCCGATGGCCGTCGGCACGGACACCTCCTTTTCCATCATTGCCTGCGCGAAGTTCAACGGCATCTGCGGGCTCAAGCCGCCGGTGGGCGTGCTCCCGGCCGAGGGCATCCTTCCCCTGGCGCGGACGCTGGACAGCGCGGGTCCCATGGCGCGGACGCTGGACGACACGCTGCGGCTCTACGCCGCCATGCGGACCGAGCCGCTGCCGGCGCTGCGCCCGCGCCGCCTTGACAGGCTTCGCCTCGCGGTAAACCGGGCCAACGTGGAAATGCTCCCGGAGGGGGAGACGCTTTATCTCCGCCGCCTTCTGAACCGTCTGCGGGCAGGGGGTGCGGCGGTCTCGGAGCTCGTTCAGCCGCCCTCGCCGGTGCTGAAAACGATCATGCAATGGGAGTTTGGGCCGATGCTGGAGGACTATCTGCGGCACTCCTCCGCCGCGCTGAAAACCTTGGCCGAGATCGTGGCCTTTTACGAAAGCCACCCCGCCTCCATGCTGCGATACGGGGACGAGACCTTGCGAGCGGCGCTTTACGAAACGCCCGGCGGACTCCGGGGCGCGCCCTATCAGGACGCTCTGAGGCTGCGCCGGGAGGCCATCGCGCGCGTCACGGCGGAGATCGCGGAATATGACGCCGTGCTCATGACGGGGCCGACGAATATCATGCACCTCTGCGGCCTCCCCTCCGTCACGGTGGCGGGCAGCGAGAGAACAGAAGAGGGCGTGCGGCGCGCCGTCATTCTTTACGGAGCGGACGAGACCCGCCTCTATGAAGCAGCGCTGCTCCTGGAGCGGGAAATGGGCTAAGGCGGCAAGTCGCCCATTCATTTTTCCCCATTTATAAAACGCTGCGGCGGGAGCTTTATCCGGCTCCTGCCGCAGCGTTTTGCATATCTTTCATTATCCTTGATACGGTCCCCCGCAATGACTGCGAACGGCTCGGCGCGGTCCGCCATGCGGCGCTTACTCGAGCTTGCCCAGGTCGTAGGGGGTGGTCTGGTAAACGTAATAATTCAGCCAGTTGGTGTAAAGGAGCTGGGCGTGGGCACGCCAGCGGACCAGGGGCTCCTTGGCGGGGTCGTCGTCCCGGAAGTAGTTTTCCGGCACGTCGGGGTCGATGCCCTTGGCCAGGTCCCGCTCATACTCCAATTTGAGGGTGTCCGCGTCGTACTCCGGGTGGCCCAGGATGAAGAAGCGGCGGTTGTTCTCGCTCTTCACGGCGAAGACGCCCGCCTTATCGGAGGTAGCCAGCAGCTCCAGCGCCGGGCAGGCGAGGATATCCTCCTCCTTCACGCCGGTATAGCGGGAATGGGGGATATAAAACTCGTCGTCAAAGCCCCGGAAGAAGGGGGACTGCTTTTTGACCAGGGTATGGCGATAGACGCCGGAGAGCTTCTTCGGCAGATCGTACTTGCCGATGCCGTAATGATAAAACAGCCCCGCCTGAGCGCCCCAGCAGATATGCAGGGTGCAGTGGACGTTGGTCTTGGACCACTCCATGATGCGGCAGAGCTCCGGCCAATAGTCCACGTCCTCAAACTCCAGCTTCTCCACGGGCGCGCCGGTGATGATCATGCCGTCGTAGTGCCGGTCCTTGATCTCGTCAAAAGTGCGGTAGAAGGACTCCAGGTGCCCGGAATCCACGTTCTTCGCGTCGTGGCTGATGGTGCGCAGCAACTCCACCTCGATCTGCAGGGGGGTGTTGGAGAGCTTGCGGAGAAGTTGGGTCTCCGTGACGATCTTGGTGGGCATGAGGTTGAGGATCAGCAGCTGCAGGGGGCGAATATCCTGGTGCAGGGCACGGTACTCGGTCATGACGAAGATGTTTTCCCCCTCCAGGGTCTCTCTGGCGGGCAGCTGGTCCGGAATTTTGATGGGCATGGCGTTCTCCTCCGTTTCATGCGCTGAGGGTCGGCAAAGATGTCACCCTGACTGTGGACAAAGTCAAATGCAAATTGCGCAGTGCAGATTCGCATGGGGGTCTGTGAGGGGGAGGGGACTCCCCCTCACGTTTCAATCCTTGTCTCCCTCTGTGTATCGGCACTTTGGCGATACACAGAGGGGGACGGCAAAGCCGTCCCCCTTTGGTAACATTACCGCGATTACGCGAGCTGCTTGGCGGCGTTGATCTTCACGCCGGGGCCCATGGTGGAGGCGGTGACGCAGCTCTTGATATACTGGCCCTTGGCGGCGGCGGGCTTGGCACGGATGATGGCGCCGATGAGAGCCAAGTAGTTCTCATACAGCTTCTCGGGGCCGAAGGACACCTTGCCGATGGGGCAGTGGATGATATTGGTCTTATCCAGGCGGTACTCGATCTTACCGGCCTTGATCTCCTTGATACCCTGAGCCAGGTTGGGGGTGACGGTGCCGGCCTTGGGGGAGGGCATCAGGCCCTTGGGACCCAGGATCTTACCCAGACGACCAACGACGCTCATCATATCGGGAGTGGCGATGACCACGTCAAAATCAAAGAAGTTCTCCTTCTGGATCTTCTCGGCCATATCCTGGCCGCCGGCGTAATCGGCGCCCGCGTCGAGGGCCTCCTGGATGCGCTCCTCCTTGCAGAAGGCGAGGACCTTGACGGACTTGCCGGTGCCGTTGGGGAGAACGATGGCGCCGCGGACCTGCTGGTCAGCGTGGCGGGAGTCGACGCCCAGCTTCACATGCAGCTCAACGGTTTCGTCGAACTTGGCCTTGGAAGCGTTGACGACGAGGCCGAAGGCCTCCTGGGCGTCATAGAGAACGGATCTATCGATAAGCTTGGCGCTTTCCTTGTAATTTTTACCTCTGAACACTTTTTTTCCTCCTTAAATTGTGGTGATTCGGAATGATCCTCCCACGATGCTGAGCCTTCCGCTCAGTCTCCCACCAGGATGCCCATGCTGCGGGCGGTACCCGCGATCATGCTCATGGCGGCCTCAACGCTGGCGGCGTTCAGGTCGGGCATCTTATGCTCGGCGATCTTCTGCAGGTCGGCCTTGGAAATGGTGGCGACCTTGTCGCGCTGAGGAACGC
Source organism: uncultured Clostridia bacterium (assembly GCA_947169005.1). Taxonomy (GTDB): domain Bacteria; phylum Bacillota; class Clostridia; order Oscillospirales; family Oscillospiraceae; genus RGIG6375. The sequence goes on from CAMVOG010000067.1 coordinate 4,193, forward strand.
CGGAGCCCTTCTCGATGTTGCACGCCTTCTTCAGCAGAACGGCGGCAGGGGGCGTCTTGGTGATGAAGGTAAAGCTGCGGTCAGAGTAAACGGTGATGACGACGGGGATGGTCATGCCCATCTCGTTCTTCGTGCGCTCGTTGAACTCCTTGGTGAAGGCGGCGATGTTGACGCCGTGCTGGCCGAGGGCGGGGCCCACGGGGGGCGCGGGAGTCGCCTTGCCGCCGGGGATCTGCAGTTTAACGTATCCAACTACTTTCTGTGCCACTTTATGTGTACCTCCTAATATTCTGTGGTGTCACGGCGGCGGAGCCGCCGCATAGGTGTCGGGAGCCGCGCGGCGCGGACCCCCTCCCACTTTTCGGAACGGGTCTTGCGAAATTATTGTTCTGTGACCTCGACCTGATCCAGCTCCAGGTCTACAGGGGTCTCCCTGCCGAACATGGAAAGCACCACCCGCAGGCGGCCCTTTTCCGCGTCCACTTCCTCCACCGTGCCGAAGAATCCGTCCAACGGACCGTCGATGACCTTGACGGTATCGCCTTCCTTGACGCCGACGACGATCTCGCGCTTCTCCACGCCCAGGGAAAAGATCTCGGCGTCCGTAAGCGGGATCGCCTTGTTCTCAGAGCCCACGAAGCCGGTGACGCCCCGCACGTTGCGGACCAGATGCCAGCTTTCGTCGGTCATGATCATTTTCACCAGGACGTAGCCGGGAAAAACCTTGCGCTCCGTTGTCTTGGTCTGTCCGTCCTCGATCTCGGTAACGGTTTCGACGGGAATGTTGATCTCATGGATGAGCTCGTGCATTTTTCTGTTTTCAACAGCCTTCTCGATAGAGGCCTTGACCGTGTTCTCATACCCGGAATAGGTATGGACCACGTACCACTTGGCGCTTTCAGCCAATCTCGATCACTCCTTTCCCGCTGCCCGGGCGCTCACGCGCCGAGGCTGATGAGCGAATTGACGATGAGGAGGGCCAGCTCATCAAAGGCCCACAGCACGATACCGGCCACCACCATGACCACGACGGCCACGATGACGTTGTTGATCGTCTGCTTACGGGTCGGCCAGACGACCTTCTTCAGCTCGCTCTTCATGCCGCGGAACCAGGCCGCGACCTTCTTGCCGAAGCGCTTGAAGAAGTTGTCCTGCTTCTTTTCCGGCTTGGCGCCGGACTCAGTGACTTCCTTAGCCATTTGTGAACTCCCTTCCTTACTTCGTTTCCGTGTGAAGCGTGTGCTTACGGCAGAAGCGGCAGTACTTGTTCATCTCAAGACGGTCGGGCGTGTTCTTCTTGTTCTTGACGGTGTTGTAGTTGCGCTGCTTGCACTCGTTGCATCTCAGCGTGACTCTGACTCTCATTGCGGCACCTCCTTAAATATTTCCCACAGGGGGATGATTGCCTCCCTGACCGGACAGAGGGCATGGCTGGACAGACCTCTCCCGTGACAGGTAAAGGTACTCTATCACAAGAAACGGCTTATGTCAAGTGTTTTTTCGCCTTATGCGGCCCGTGGGACGGGGCGCGGCGTCATTTTTCCCCGCCGGCCTGCACCGTCTCGTCCAGAAGCGCCGCGGCGGCGGCCACCAGCTCATAACAGCGGACGTCCTCCTTCTTCCACCCGGGGGTCAGCTCAGAGCAATTCACGGAGCCGAAGCGCTGCTCAAAGGCCGCGATATAGCCCGCCACCAGCGCGTGAAGCCCCTCCTTATCCAGCTTGTCCCCGAACAGCCTGCCCAGGGCTGCCACGGCCCCGGTGAGGGCCCCGCAGGGACCGCCCACGGCCATGCCGCCGCCGAAGCCCCGCAGCAGCAGAAAGTCCTTCTCCTCCAGCCCCAGGGCGTATGCCTCGTTCGCCGCCCGCAGGGTGCTTTCGGAGCAGTTGCGTCCCTCGTCCAGGTAATATCTGCGGATATATTCTTCTGTCATGGTACTCGCTCCTTCCGTTTTTTCTATTATGCCACACAACGGCATGATTGGCAAGCGGCGAAAAAAGGACACGCTGCAAGCACGCGGCGTGTCCTTTTTGTACAAGTACTATTCGTCTTCAAAAGCCGTCTCGTTCATTTCCGGGAAATTCAAAAGCTCAGAAACCGTCATATCCAGCCCAACGGCCAACTTATGGAGTGTTTTCAGCTTTGGGTTTTTCGTTTTTCCGGCCATGATATCTTCAACCGTGCTTTGTGTGATCCCGCTTAGGGTCGCCAGCCTGTTTACCGTGATCCCCCGCTGGGCGCAAAGCTGCCGCAGGCGCAGAACGATAGCGTCAGCATAGGTCATTCGCAACAGCCCCCCAGCGGATTTGTTTTCGGATGACCTTATTATATGGATTTCGATGCCCCAGTTATAACGGTATACCGTTGACTTTCTCTTTTTTTCTACTATAATTGAGCTATCTATTATGATACAGGCAGGAGATAACATGAGAGAGAAACAACTTACCGAAACCGAGCTGATGAAAGCAAGGCAAGCGATCCTTCAAATCGCGCATCGGGAAAGGCGCTCCGTTGATGAAGTCCGGCAGGAGATGGTCGAAGCACTGCGAATCGGTCTATCTGATCCGGACCCACACATTCGGGCGGCATGGCAAGAGATTCCATGTGCCGGAAAAATCCCAACTCCGGAGGAAGTAATCGCATGGTCAACGAGGCGCATCAAAAGAAAAATCACAGATCATTGACGTTCGTTTACCCCCGGCTCACCAGAACTCCACCCGGCGCACCAGGCCCTTTTCCAGCTCGGCGTGGCCCCGACAGTATTCCTCCCCGTCCAGAAAGACCGTGCAGTAGAGCTCCTGCCCGCCGCCGGGGAGACTGAGGACGGGGGAAAACTCCCCCCGAGCCCCGGGGAGGCCAAGAAGAGCCAGGATCGCGGCCTCCAGCCGGGGGTCCCGGGCCCCGCCCTCCAGGCGGCGCAGGTCCGCGGCCATCGCCTCCGCCTCCGCGGGCTCCACGACAGACAGGGGGCAGATGCGCCCCTCCCGCTCGGGCAGGGCACCCAGGCGGAACAGGGCCAGCAGCGCCTCCCTGGCCCAGGGGGCGCAGTCGGCCGCGTCCTCGAAGGGCAGCTCCGGCGGCTCCGGGTCCTGTTCATAGCCCGCGTGGGTCAGCGCCCGCCAGAGGAAAACCGCCGCCTCCTGCCTGCTCAGGGGCCTGTCCGGGAAAAAGCGCTCCCCCTCCCCGCGCACCACGCCCAAAGCCGCCGCCCGCTGCACGGCGGCGAAGCAGGCCGCCTCGGGCCCCACGTCCTCAAAAACCGGCTCCCCGGCGGCCTCCGCCTCGGGAAAGAGCAGGGCAACGAACTCCCCCCTGGTGACCGGCCGGGGGCACTCCGCCGCCCCGGTCCGCCCCGCCAGCAGCAGGGCCGCCAGCAGCAGCATCCACATCCGCTTCATCACAGCATCCTCCGTTCTCTCGTATTCCCCCCGATCATAGCACCGCCGGGCCGCCGATGCTGTCGGGATCGGGATGGGGAAAGAACGCTCTTTTCCACAGCTCCGGGCGAAGGACGGATAAATGCGAAAAAATTGTAAATTTTGCGCTATAGAGGGCGAATTGGCCGGTTTTTCACTTGCTTTTTCGATTTTCCGGGACTATGATGTTGACAAACGGGTATAGAAAGGATGATCCGAATGGCAAAATGTTTCAACTGCGGCGAAGAAATTCAGGACGGCGCGACGTTTTGCATGTACTGCGGCGCCCGGCAGGATGAGGCCGCGCCGGTCTCGACCCCGGCCGAGGAAGCGGAGGCCGTCGTGGCCGCCCAGGCAGACCGGGTGGCGGAGCTGATCGAGAACGCTCCCCTTGCGGAGGAAGCCGCCGCTGCCGCGGAGGACATCTCCGCCGACCCTCAGCCGGAGGCAAAAGCGGAGCCCGCCCCCATGACGGACGAGGAACGCTCTGCCCGGCTGCGTCAACAGCCCTCCCTGGAGGACATGGCCGCCAAGGCTCCCACGCCCGCAGCGGGCTTTTCGGCCAGGCCCAATGCCGACCCCGCCCCGCGCCCGGCGGAGCCCTCCCGCCCCGCTGCCGCCGCGCCGCGCTACGCCTACCCCGCCTATGAGGGCAGCGCCCGGGGCAGCTACGAGCCCCAGGTCCCCGCGGTCCCGAAGGAGGACCCGGAGAAGCCCCCCGTCAAAAGCAAGTGGTCCATTATGTCCACCTGGGGCACCTTCGGCTCCATGGTGCTGATGGGCATCCCCGTGATCGGCCTGATCTTCATGATCGTATGGGCCTGCGGCGGCTGCCGCAAATACGCCAAGCGCAACCTGGCCCGGGCCGTGCTGCTGGGGATCGTCCTCTGCCTGATCCTCTCCGTCGCCGGGGCGCTGGTGCTGCGCTTCGTCTTCCCGGACGCCCTCGTCCGCGCCTTTGAGTACTTCAATCCCGGCTACACCATTGAATTTTAAAGTCGCTTCCCGCAATGCCGCTGCCCGGGTCGGGCGGCGGCATTGTTCTTGTTTTTTATCCTTTTTGTGCTATACTGTATATATCCTATATAATTCAAGCCAAGGAGGCAATAATATGCTGATCAAAAGAACACTCCCGCTCCTGCTGGCCCTCTGCCTGCTGCTGGCCCTGCTGCCCGGCGGGGCCCTGGCGGCGCAGACCGTCCCCACCGAGGGAAGCTGCGGAGAGAACGTGACCTGGTCCCTGGACACCAAAAGCGGGACGCTCACCATCAGCGGCACGGGCCCCATGGAGGATTTTACGTTTAACGATGACGAGTACGGCGGCTCCGTCGAGCTGCCCTGGCCGCGCTTCCAGGTCAAGCGGGTCGTCGTTGAAGAGGGCGTAACCCACCTGGGCGCTTACTCCTTCTTCGAGGCCGCTATGCTTGCCTCCGTCTCCCTGCCCGCCAGTCTGCTCTCCATCGGCAAGCAGGCCATTTGCCGCTGCAGAAGCCTGAGCGAAATCACCGTGGCTACGGGAAATACCGCCTTCACGACGGAGGGCGGCGTTCTGTTCACCGCGGACCGGAGCCGCCTCCTCTGCTACCCTGCCAAAAGGGCAGGCGCGGCCTATACCGTCCCCGCCGCCGTGCGGGAGATCGGGGACAACGCCTTTTCCCAGGCGGCGCTGGAGGAGCTGACCCTTCCCGCGGGGCTGGAGCGCATCGGGGCCGGGGCCTTCCAGGGCTCCTCGCTGAAGGAGCTGACGATCCCCGCCTCCGTCAGCGTCATTGAGGACGCCTGCTTCCAGCAGTGCTACACGCTGACCCGCGTCGTCCTGCCGGAGAGTGTGAAGCGCATCGGCGCCTCCGCCTTTAATAGCTGCCGGGATCTGGTCTGGGACAAGCTGCCCGCCGCCCTGGAGGAGATCGGCGAGCTGGCCTTCGTCAACAACTGCTTCCCGGAGGAGCTGGCGCTGCCCGAGGGGCTGAAAAGCATCGGCCAGCAGGCCTTTGCCTCCGCCAGCGGCCTCAAGGTGGTCCGCTTCCCCGCTTCCGTGGAGACGCTTGAGGAAAGCCCCTTCTATTGGGCCGCCGACCTGGAGCGCATCGAGGTGGACCCGGCAAGCACGGCCCTTTGCTCCGTGGACGGCGTGCTGTTCAGCAAGGACATGAGCCTGCTGTACTGCTATCCCTGTGCCAAGGCGGGCGAGAGCTATACCGTTCCCGAGGGCGTGAAGCGCATCGGGGCCAGCGCCTTCGCCTGGACTCCCCCGCTGTTTGAGCTGCGCCTCCCCGAGGGCGTAACGGAGATCGGCTTCGCCGCCTTCTACGCCTGCACCTCTCTGGTCCGGGTGGAGCTGCCCGCCAGTCTGAAAAGCGTCGGCTCCAACGCTTTCCGCCACGACTATCCCAATTATCCCATTTCCGATATCTATTACCGGGGCAGCGAGGAGCAATACGCCCAGATCGACTTCGGCGACTGGAACACCTTTAACCGCGTCTACGACGTGCGCATCCACTGCTTAAACGCCATGCCCGCCTACCGGACCGGCGATGTGATTGCGGAGGGCTCTTCCTCCACGGGCATCCGCTGGAGCCTCAGCTTCGGCGGCGACCTGCGCATCGAGGGCAGCGGCGAGATTCCCGGCGGGACCCGGCTGGAGAACGGGTATGACTACGACAACAGCGCCATCGGCTGGTATGAATGGAGCGGCTATATCCG
>CAMVOG010000068.1 GCA_947169005.1 uncultured Clostridia bacterium
GAGCATCGGTCTCCAAAACCGAGTGCCGAGGGTTCAAGTCCTTCTGCCCCTGCCAAAGCGAAAATCCTGTCGACGATGTCGGCAGGATTTTCGTGTATTCCTCCGTATTCATTCTGCCCGCTCAAAGGAGACAATCATGAAACTGATCCATTTATCGGACCTTCACCTGGGGAAGCGCCTGTATGAGTATTCCCTGCTGGAGGACCAGGCCTATATTCTCAAAAAGATCCTCTCCGTCGTCGCGGAGGAGAAGCCGGAGGCCGTTCTCATCGCCGGGGACGTCTATGACAAGTCCGTTCCCTCGGCGGAGGCCGTGAGCCTCTTTGACGATTTTCTGGTCAGTCTCTCCCGCCTGGGGACGGAGATCTTCGTCATCAGCGGCAACCACGACTCCCCGGAGCGGATCGCTTTCGCCTCCCGGATCATGGAGCTCAGCGGCGTCCATATGTCGCCGGTGTACGACGGGCACATTGCGCCCGTCACCCTTACGGACGACTTCGGCGCTGTCGAGGTCTATATGCTCCCTTTCGTCAAGCCCGCCCACGTTCGGCGCTTCCACGAGGACGCAGAGATCGGCGACTACACGGATGCGCTGCGCTGCGCGGTGGCGGATATGCGCATTGACCCGGCAAAGCGCAACGTGCTGATCGCCCATCAGTTCGTCACCGGCGCGGCCCGGTCTGAGTCGGAGGAGATCACCGTCGGCGGCCTGGACAACGTGGACGCCGAGGTGTTCGCCGACTTTGACTACGTGGCCCTCGGCCATATCCACACGCGCCAGTGCTGCGGCGCGCCGCACATCTGCTATTCCGGGACGCCGCTGAAATACTCTTTCTCGGAGGCGAAGGACTGTAAATCCCTCACGGTGGTGGAGCTGGGAGAGAAGGGCAGCGTTGCGGTCCGCCCTGTCGAGCTGCTCCCACGGCGCGAACTGGTGGAGCTGCGCGGCAGCTACGCGGCGCTGACGCTCCGCTCCTTCTATGAGGGGACGAGCTGGCAGGAGGACTACGTTCACATCACGCTGACGGATGAGGAGGACATCCCGGACGCGGTGGGAAAGCTGCGCGCGGTGTATCACAACCTGGCCAAGCTGGACTATGACAACGCCCGCACGCGCTCCAACGCCGTCATCCTGGGGGACGCGGAGGCGGAGACGAAAACGCCCCGGGAGCTGTTCTCCGATTTCTACGAGCTGCAGAACAACCGGCCCATGAGCGCGGAGCAGCTTGACTACATGAACGCGCTGATCGAAAGCGTATGGGAGGGGAAAGCATGAGACCGCTGAAGCTTACCATGTCCGCCTTCGGCCCCTACGCGGGGAAAACGGAGCTGGAGCTGAGCAGGCTCGGGGAAAGCGGGCTGTATCTGATCACCGGGGACACGGGCGCGGGCAAAACGACGATCTTCGACGCCATCACCTTCGCACTCTACGGCGAGGCCAGCGGCGACAACCGCCGCCCGGGCATGCTCCGCTCCAAATACGCCGAGCCGGAAACGGAAACCTACGCGGAGCTCACCTTCTCCTACGGTGGGAAGCAGTACACCGTCAGGCGAAATCCCGAATACGAGCGGCCTAAGGCCCGCGGGGAGGGCACCACGAAGCAGGCGGCCGCCGCCGTGCTGACGCTGCCGGACGGCCGCGTTATTAGCAAACAGCGGGATGTGGACGAGGCCATCCGGGAGATACTGGGGGTGGACCGCAGCCAGTTCATGCAGATCGCCATGATCGCCCAGGGCGACTTCCTCAAGCTGCTGCTGGCCTCCACCGCGGAGCGGATCGGCATCTTTCGCCAGATATTCAAAACCCAGCTTTATGACCGCATCCAGACCCAGCTGCAGCGCGACGCCGGAGCCCTGGACGGACAATGCCGCGCTGCCAGAAGCAGCCTTGCCCAGTTCGTCAGCGGGATCGAGGCGGACGAGCTGGACGTGCTGAGCCTGGAAGCGGCCAAGGCCAAAAGCGGCGACATGCCGGTGGCCGACGTGCTCGATCTGCTGAACAGGCTGATCGGGCAGGACGAGGCCGAGGAAACGAAGCTGGAGCGGCAGAAGGAAACGCTGGACCGGCAGCTGGGGGAGGTCAACGCCCGCCTCGGGAAGCTCGACGCGCAGGAAAAAGCGAAGAATTCCGTGGAGCAGAGCAGGCATGAACTGTCAGAGGAAGAGGAAAAGCACGCTGTTTGCAAGGCGGCGCTGGAGGCGGAGCGGGCGCTGATCCCCGAGACGGAGGGAATGGCCGAAGAAAAATCCAGGCTGGAGGCGGAGCTGCCGCGCTACGACGCGATGGAGGCCCTCCGGCAGGAGATCGGGAAAAAGCGGACGCAGCTGCGGCAGAAGGAAACGGAGGAGTCGGGAAAGCGACGGGAGCTCGAAGCGGCGGAGCGGAAGCTCGCCGCCCATAAGGAGGAGCTGACGGCCCTTGCCGATGCGGGCCTGGAGAGGCAGAAGCTGGGCTCGGAGAAGGAGAAGGCGGACGGCCGCAGGAAAGCCCTGGAGGCCGCGCGCGGCGCGCTCGCGGAGCACGGGCGCGAGCAGCGGGAGCTGGAAGCGCTTCAAGGGGAGTATCGGCGCGCGTCGGAGGCCTATGAGCGCGCGCAGGCGGCGTATAACGCCAAGGAGAAGGCCTTCCGGGACGAGCAGGCCGGGATCCTGGCCGAGGGGCTGGCCGAGGGGCAGCCCTGCCCGGTCTGTGGCTCCACGGTCCATCCCCATCTGGCTCAAAAGTCAGAGAGAGCGCCGACGGAGGCCCAGCTTGAACAGGCGAAGAGGGAGGCCGAAGGGGCGCGGCGCCTGGCGCAGCAGAAAAGCGAGCTGTGCGCGGAGGCGAGGGTGCGGCGCGATACCCGGGCCGAAGGCATCCGGAAGGCGCTGGACGAGCTGGAGCTGCGGGACGCACCCGACGGGGCCGAAGCCGCGGTCCGTGACGCCCTGGCGGCGACGGAGAAAGAGCTTGCCCGGCTTGCCGCCGCGATCCGCGGCGAGGAAGAGCGTATGGCCCGAAAGGCGGAACTGGAACAGGCTATCCCCCGGCGGGAGACGGAGTTGGCCGGGCAAAAACGGGCGCTGGAGGAGCTTGCCAACACCCTCGCCGGGATGAGGGCGACGCTCCAGTCGGAGCAGAGCCAACTGGAGGCCGAGGCCGGGGCCCTGCGCTTTGCAAGCCGCCGGGAGGCGGCGGAGGCCATCGACGCGCGGGAGACCGAGCTTCGCAGCCGGAAGGCGCGCCTGAAGCAGGCGGAGGACGATTTCAACGCCTCCGATAAGCGCATCGGCGAGCTGAGAGCCAAAATCAAGGGGCTGGAGGAGCAAATCACGGAGCCCCTCGGCTTTGACCGGGAGGCGGAGGAGCGGAATAAGGCCGCACTTGCGCAGGCGCGCAGGGAGGCCGAGCAGAAGGCGAAGGCCGTCGGCGTGCGCCTGGCCGCCAACCGCGGGGCGCTGAAAAACATCGAGGGCAAGGCCAACGACCTGGATCAGCTTGAAAAGCGCTTTGCTTGGGTCAAGGCCCTGTCCGATACCGCCAACGGCAACATCACCGGCAAGGAAAAGATCAAGCTGGAAACCTATATTCAAATGACGTTCTTTGACCGGATCATCGCCCGGGCGAACACCCGCCTCATGGTCATGTCCGGGGGCCAGTATGAGCTGAAGCGCCGCCGGGAGGCGGAGAACAAAATGAGCCAGAGCGGCCTGGACCTGGACGTGACCGACCACTACAACGGCACCGAGCGCAGCGTAAAGACCCTCTCGGGCGGCGAATCCTTCAAGGCCTCTCTGGCCCTGGCCCTGGGCCTCTCCGATGAAATCCAGTCCTCCGCGGGCGGTGTCCGGCTGGACAGCATGTTCGTGGACGAGGGCTTCGGCTCCCTGGACGAGGATTCCCTGGACCAGGCGATCAAGGCGCTCTACAGCCTGGCGGACGGCAACCGTCTCGTGGGGATCATCTCCCATGTGGCCGAGCTCAAGCGCCGCATCGAGCCGCAGATCGTCATCACAAAGGAGCGCGACGGCGGCAGCCGGGCCAGGATCGTGTAACGGGCCGGGCGAGGGCGGGCTTTCCAACCGTCAGTTGAGTTTGCCTTTCTTTTGGGTTGGTGGCTTTTGCTGCCCGCCTGTGCTATACTGTGCCCGGAAAGCGGAAGGAGGACGGAATATGAAAGCGAATGAATCCATGGGCAGCGTGATCCGTCGGCTCCGATTGGAGCGGGGCTGGACCCAGGAGGCTCTGGCGGAGCGCGTCAGCGTGTCCTCCCAGGCTGTGAGCAAGTGGGAAACCGAGCAGAGCCTGCCGGATATTACCCAGGTGCCGCTGCTGGCCCGGACCTTCGGCGTCACGACGGACGAGCTTTTCGGCCTCAGACACATGGCACCGCCCCCGGCCATGGAGGGAACGGGCCTTTTCGCCTGCGATCCGGAGGAGGCCCTGGCCGCCTGGCGGCAGATGCGGGGGGAGCTGGAGGCGGGTCTGCCGCCCCAGTACACCCAGGAGCTGTTCATCTGGCACTTCGTCTACACCGGCTATCGGCTCTGCGCGCCCCGTTCCCTTCTATACAGTGGGGAGCACGCGGCCGAGGTGCTGCGGGACAGCCTTGCCGTCGCCCGGAAGCAGGCGGAGCGCATGCGTTCCGCGGCGGGGGATCTGCGGTATTCCTTTGATGTGCTCCTGTCCGAGCTGCTGGCCCTCGCCGGGGAGGGGGAGGAGGCGCTGAGCCTGGCCGGGGAAGCGCTGAATAACTGGGACGGGCTGCGTACCCCCTGGCTGGCGAGGCTGTACCGCCTGCTGGACCAGCCCCAGCTGGAGCGCTTTTATCTCATCCTCAGCAGCTCCATGGCGGCGGAGTTCCTGCTGGATACCGCCGCCGCCCAGACGGAGAACTACCTTTCCCAGAAGCAGCCGGAGCTGGCCCTGGAATGCGCGGAGACGGCCCTTGCGCTCATCCGCCTGCTCTGCGGGCGGGATGCGGCCCTGCCGCCCCTGCATGACCGGGACAGCGGAAACCTGATGCAGCAGGCGGCCCGGGCCTGTCTGCTGCTGGGCAGGCGGGAGGATGCCCTGGACTGGCTGCGCCGCATGGCGGACCATACCCTGAAGGTCCAGTTGGCCGGGCAGGCCAAGTCCGTGGAAACGGCCCTTTTCCGCCACTCGGTCCTGCCGGAGCCGATGGCGGGGGAGTATCTTCGCTTTCATCGGGCCCTGCTGCTTCGCCGCCTGGATCACCCGGACCTGGCCTCCCTGCGGGAGGAGACGGCCTTCCAGACGCTGTGGGCCGAGGCCGAGACCATCGGGCGCGAGTAAAACGGATCCTTTTCAACGCTGCCGCGGGCTTTTCCTTATTCTTTCCACCTTCTTCGACCGACGGCGGCGCCTGTGGGGCGGATCGCCCCCAAGCAAAGGACGCACTGCAGAACAGACTTCTGCGGCGCGTCCTTTTTTATGCCTGCGCGAGAAGGGACCGGCCCGATATAATCTTAACTGATAAATCATTTTTTCCTTGTATTATGTCATATTTTGAGGTATATTGAAACTGAGCTGATGCCGGAATTTTTTGCCTTGGCTCGTTTCGGCCGACTTCTGCCATAATGGGAGAGTTATATGGGCAGATGATGAACTGTTGCTCAGTCTTTTGAATAAGGTGGAAAATGAGAATGAAAATCAGAGTTGCTTTTTTTGATGAAGACGTCAGTTATCTGAATCGCATTTCCAATACTCTGAATATGCGTTACGCGGACTCGCTTCAGGTGTACGCCTTTTCGGACAGTACCGCGGCCAAGGCTTTTTTGAGCGATACTGCACTTGACGTCGTTCTTGCCTCGCACTCTTTCGGCATTACGAAGGCGGAGCTGCCTCCCAACACGAGCTTTGCTTTTTTGACTGAGTCGCAGAATGCCGCAAGCATTGAGGGCAGTCCGGCGATCAGTAAATATCAGAAGGTCGATCTGATCTATAAGCATATCCTGAATCTATTTGCAGACGGGCATGATCTGCCCCTGGGCGGGGGAGACGGCGGAAGCACGGACGTGATCCTTTTTACCTCGCCCGCCGGAGGAACCGGCTGTTCCTCTGCCGCGGCAGCTTATGCGCTGCACCAGGCCGGCAAGGGCCTGAAGAGCCTTTATTTGAATCTGGAGCTGCTGGGAAACGCGGATCTTTTCTTTTCCGGCCAAGGCCAGTTCGGCATGAATGATATTATCTACGCCGTCAAAAGCAAGCGCGGCAATCTTGCGCTGAAGCTGGAAAGCAACGTCAAGAAGGACGAGAACGGGGTATTTTTCTTTTCGCCTGCGGACCTTGTTTTAAACCGGATGGAGCTGAACGACGAAGAAATCCTCCAGGTGATCGGCGAGCTGCGCGGGAGCGGCAAATACGACGTTATCGTCCTGGATGTTGATTTTGGCCTTGAGCAGGGCGACCTGGCGCTTGCCCGTTTGGCGAGGGCCATCGTCTGGGTCAGCAACGGCACGGACGCGGCCAATGACAAGCTGAACAGAGCGTATGCCAGCCTGGCGCTTTTGGAGGGACGCGGGTCCGCTCCGCTGACCAAAAGGCTCTATGTGCTGTACAACATGTTTGTCAAGGGCGTTGGAAGGACAGCCGATCAGGTCGCGGCCAACGGCGTGGGGATCTTTCCCAAGTACGTCAGCACGGATACGCCGAAAATCATCGCTTCTCTTTCCGGACAGGATTGGTTTGACACGATCAAATGAGGTGAGTGAGAGGATATGGAGCTGAAGCAGGAACAGGAACTGATCGCGGAAATCAAGCAAACGGTCGCTGAGAATTTTCCGTTGAGCAAAATGGAAGATGATGAGCTGAACCAGGCGATAGAGGAACTGGTTGAAAAGCGCCTGGCCGGGCAGTATTGCCCCATAAGCCAGCGGGTGGAAATCGTTCAGCAGGTGTACAGCTCCATCCGCGGCTTTGGACTGTTGGACTCGATCATCAGCGACGATACGATAACAGAGGTCATGATCAACGGGCCGGAGAATATTTTTATCGAGCAGAATGGCCGCCTGTTCAAGCTGGACAAGCAGTTTGAGAGCCAGAGAAGGCTGGAGGACGTGATCCAGCGCATCGTGGGTCTGGCAGGGCGCGAGGTCAACCAGGCCAACCCGATATGCGACACGCGTCTGCCGGACGGCTCCCGCGTCAACGTCGTTCTGCCGCCCATTGCCCTGTGCGGGCCGACGGTCACGATCCGTAAGTTCTCCAAAAATCCCATGACGATCGAAAAGCTGATCGAGTATGGCTCGCTTACCAGGCCGATCGCGGATGTTCTGGAAAAGCTGGTCCGGGCAAAGTACAATATTTTTATCAGCGGCGGTACCGGCTCGGGAAAGACGACCTTTCTGAACGCGCTGTCCAACTACATCCCCAAGGATGAGCGCGTGATCACCATCGAGGACTCGGCCGAGCTGCAGATCACCGGGATCGACAACCTCGTAAGCATGGAGACCCGGAACGCCAACGCCTCCGGGGCCGGGCAGATCACCATCAGGGACCTTATCAAGGCCTCTCTGCGTATGAGGCCGGAGCGCATCGTTGTGGGCGAGGTCCGCGGCGGCGAGGCTCTGGATATGCTGCAGGCCATGAATACGGGACATGACGGCTCTCTGTCCACCGGCCACGCCAACTCCACGGTTGATATGCTCAGCCGCCTGGAGACCATGGTGCTGCAAGGCTCTGCCGGTCTGCCGTTGGAGGCGATCCGGCAGCAGATCGCTTCCGCAGTGGATATTATCATCCATCTATCGCGCCTGCGCGATAAATCAAGAAAAACCATGGAGATCACGGAAGTGGTCGGCTATGAGGACGGGCATATCATTCTGAATCCCCTCTACGTGTTTGAAGAAGACGAAAAATCCACGTTGAGCAAGGTTTCCGGTCAGCTAAAGAGAACGGCGAATCCCCTGAAGAACGATTATAAGCTGAGGCTCGCCGGTATCCGTGACGAGATTTGAGGAGGAAGCTATGGCGCTTTTCACAAAGAAGGAAAAGAAAGAGCAGGAGCCTCAGTATTACACCTCAGCAACCAATATGCCGACATATAACTATCGGGTATACCATATGAAGCCGCTGGAGAAAGCGCTTTACTTCCTATTGGCCTTCGCGGTCGGCGCTGCGGTGGGCTATCTCTTTTACGGCGGGATCGGCAAGGACGAATTCGGCAGGCCCACGACCGTGACCTGGGTTTTGAATATCCTCATTCCCCTGGTCATCGGGATCATCGCCGGCATCCTGTTTATCCCCATGCGTACCAAGTCGATCGTTGCCAAGAAGCGGCTGCAGTTGAACAGACAGTTCAGAGATATGCTGGACACGCTGACCACGGCCATGGGCGCGGGCAAAAACGTGAACGATTCCTTCCAATCCACCTACCAGGATCTGAAAATCCAATATGAGGACGACGCTTTTATCCTCAAAGAGCTGGAGGTGATCCTCTCCGGCATCCAGAACAACGTGCCCATAGAGGAGCTGCTTGAGGACTTTGGAAGACGCAGCGACATAGACGACATTGAGAGCTTCGCCCATGTTTTTGCGATCTCCTATCGGAAGGGCGGCAACATTCGGGACATCATCCGCAATACGCACAGCATTTTGAGCGACAAAATGGAGATCAAGGAGGATATCGAAACCCTCGTGACCTCCAATAAGCTGGAACAGAACATCATGGTGGTCATGCCGATCATCCTTGTGGGGATGATCAAGCTCCTCAGTCCGGACTTCGCCGCCAACTTTGTTTCTCCCGCCGGGATCGCCGCCACGACCGTGAGCCTTGTGATCTTTGTCATCGCCTACCTGGTCGGGAAAAAGGTCCTGAGTATCAACGCTTGATGGGGGGACGGAATCATGGCAGCACTTGGTAATATAAGCGGGATGAACCTGCTTGTGATCGTACTCGGGGCGTTTTTCCTGGTGATCTGGCTGCTTCTCTATTTTCGCGGCCTGAAATACGCCTCTATGTTTGAGCCCCTTGACGGAAAGGAATTTCGTCTGAAGGAAATGTACGGGCTCGGCTATGCCCTGCTGGAGCTCTTCCATTATAAATATAAGAGCAAGAAGGACCGGACCCTGCGCCAGCAGTTGGAGATCCTGTACGGCAGCAAATACTGTGAGTATTATCTGCGGGTGGTCCATTCCCAGCAGTGGACCTTTGCCGCGACGGTTTTTCTCCTGGCCTTCGCCCTGTACGGGCTCAGCGCCGAGCCCGTGATCTTTCTCATCTTTCTGGTCTTTTCCTGGCTGGCCTACTATTATTTCGGGCGCGAGCCGAGCAAGAAGATCGAGCAGCGCTCGGAGGAGCTTTTGCAGGACTTCTGCGACGTGGTTTCCCAGCTTGCCCTGCTGACCAACGCCGGGCTCATCGTGCGGGAGGCCTGGCAAAACGTCGCGGCCAAGGGAAAGGGCACCATTTATGAGGAAATGCGCACCGCCGTGGATGAAATGAACAACGGCGTGGCCGAGGTAGACGCGATCTATAATTTCGGCAGCCGCTGCATGCTGCCGGAGATCAAGAAATTTACGTCCACGCTGATCCAGGGTATCTCCAAGGGCAACGCGGAGCTGGTGACGATGATCCAGGAGCAGAGCAAGGAGGTCTGGCAGCTCAAAAAGCAGTTGGTCCGCCGGGCGGGCGAAAAAGCGGCCAGCAAGCTGCTGGTCCCGATCCTCATCATGTTCCTGGGCATTCTGATCATCATCCTGGTGCCCATCTTCGCAAACATCGGCGCGTGAGGCGCCCCTTTATCCGGCTTCTATTTTATTGGACATAAAATACGCAGCAATTTTGTGAGAAAAGGAGGAAAATGAAATGATGAATCTGATGTTCGCCCTCCAGCTTATGAAGGGCAAGGTGAGGAGCTTCTTCACCAAGGAGGACGGCGCCGTCGATATCGTGGCCATCGTGGTCCTGATCGGCATCGCTGTCGCGCTGGCCGTTATCTTCAGAACGCAGATCCAGGGCCTCATCGAGAGACTGCTCGGAACTGTCGAGGATCAGGCAACGAATGCTGTTACCGGCGGCAACTGAGCCCCGGGGGAAGCGAAGGCTTCTCCGCGGCCAGGCGCCCCCTGCGGAGGCGGGAAACGCGCCCGCCTCCGCGCCCGCGGGGGCCGCGGGCCGCAAAGCGGAATGAGAAACAACATGGAGGGATAGCGTGTGAAAAGCTGGAGACGGCTGGTGAAAAATGAGCGTGGCGCAGTTCAGATCGTTGAGGCTGCTTTCATTTTCCCGATCATGTTTTTGATACTGATCGCCCTAATCTTTATGGGCACCGCCTTTTTTATGAACTCCCAGGGCA
>CAMVOG010000069.1 GCA_947169005.1 uncultured Clostridia bacterium
GCGCAGGCCAGAATTCGTCAAGCCGTATGTGGAGCAGCTGCGGCAGATATCGGAAACCGACGAGAATCGTGTCGTAAGAATTCATTGTTTGGGTGCTGTTAAAACTGTTAATTCATGAAAAAACTGAGGGCAACAGCGAGTTGCTTGTTCAAACTGCCTATGATAAGGTAGAAAGCCAGCGGTTGACTTGTTCCCGCTTACGAACAGGGCCCGAAACAACGGCGAAATTCGGTGGATGTGTTCTTACGGAACTACGTGGATTTATTCCCGAGTACGGGCGGAACCGCTGACATCAAAATCGACGTATCGAGCCATTGCGAGGCGGTAGTATTGATGACACGGGCGGATAGCGGAATAGCAGGAGCAGGATATGAATATCAGTCTGAAAAAACCTGACGGGATAAAATCTGTTAAAATAAAGATCGCTTGCGGGGATAACAGGATCCCCCTGCTTGTGCTGTCGCCGGAGAGCGGCGCAAAAGACGCGCCGGGTGTACTGTGGCTCCACGGGGGCGGATACATAACTGGAATGAAAGAAATGGTCTATATGTCCCGCGCAGTCGACCTTGTAAAAGGATTCGGAGCGGTCGTCGTGTCCCCGGGATACCGGCTTGCCATATCAAATCCTTATCCTGCCGCGCTTGACGACTGCTACGCCGCGCTTCTGTGGATGAAGGCGCACGCAAGAGAGCTGAATATACGCACGGATCAGCTGATGGTCGGCGGAGAAAGCGCGGGCGGAGGTTTGTGCGCCGCAGTCTGCATGAAAGCCCGCGACAGCGGAGACGTAAAGATCGCTTTTCAGATGCCGCTCTATCCTATGATCGATCATTTTGACACAGATTCGTCCGCTGACAATCACGGGAGGATATGGAACACCCGCCGCAACCATTTCGGCTGGAAAATGTATCTGCGCAAAAGCGCAAAAGAAAAGGTCTCTCCATATGCGGCTCCGGCAGGACAGACTGATTATTCAAATCTGCCGCCGTGCTATACCTTCGTCGGCGAGGGCGAACCGTTTTATGCAGAAACGATGACTTATACAGAGAATCTCAGAGCGGCGGGCGTTGAGGCGGAATGCGACGTTTACCCAACGAACATCCATGCCTTTGATATGCTCTATCCCGGGCTTGACGTCAGCAAAGCGGCAATAGCGGGGTTTAACGAGCATTTTCGATATGCCGTGGAGCATTATTGGGCCGGATTGGGGAAATAATGGAAAAAATGCCGGAGGCATTTTCGGGAGGCATACATAATCAATGTGGATAAGCAAATACGTTTGCCTTTTCATGATATACAGCTTTATGGGCTGGGTATACGAAAGCATCTTCTGCACGATCAAGGGAGGCAAATGGGAAAACAGAGGGTTTTTGTACGGCCCGGTCTGCCCTATTTACGGAACCGGAGCCGTGGCCATTTCCGTTATTATGAATCTGACGCTCGGAAACGGCGTCGTGTTAAGCGCGTGGCAGATCTTTGCGATCTCCGTCATCGGGAGCGCCGTGCTGGAATACGTGACCTCCTGGGCTTTGGAGAAGCTGTTCCGCGCGGCCTGGTGGGACTACAGCAATCTTCCGCTGAATATTCACGGCAGGATCAGCCTGTTTACCAGCCTGGGCTTTGGGCTCGGCGGGCTGCTGATCGTTTACGTCATAGCGCCGTTTACGGAAAGGCTCGTCGGTCACGTGCCTCCCATACTGCTGGAGCTTTTCGCGCTGTGCTTTCTGTTCGTATTTGCCGTTGATCTTACGCTTACGGTAAGCACCCTGCATCATTTTGACAAGATCGTACTCCAGATGGAGGATAACTTTAACCACAGCATGGAAGTGATCGTAGACAATACGTTTCAACAGTCCAGCCGCATCCGGGACAGCATCATCCGGAAGGGCCGCTCCGTCAATGAGCAAATCAGTATGCTGAGCGGCTTTACAAAAAGCACAGTCAGACGAATCTATTTATTCAGGGACCGGGACGGGCAGAGAAAGCTCATGAAAAACAATATTCTTTCAAGGCTCAGAAACGGCGGCAGGCGAAACGCCCGATCCCAGGACAAGGAGAAGCATTGAAACGTGATCGATTGCAGCCTGCGGGCGTTTCTCTTGCCCGCATCAGTCTTTTGATCGGGAGTGTATCAAATGTTCAGAAAAATGCTCAGAGAGAAGCAGCGACTGCCCGAGGCGGAATGCATCGCCGTTCTGAAAACGCAGCTGCGGGGGGTCCTTTCCGTTCTGGGGGACGAGGGCTATCCCTACGGCATGCCCCTCAATCATTACTATAACGAGGAGGACGGGCGGCTCTATTTCCACAGCGGGAAGCGGGGGCACAAGCTCGACGCCCTGCGGCGGCACGGCAAGGCCTCCTTCTGCGTTTACGACGAGGGCTTTCGCCGGGACGGGGAATGGGCGCTGAATATCCGCTCCGTCATCGTTTTCGGGAGGATCGAATTCATCGAGGACCGGGAGACGATCTACCGGATCGCTGAAAAGCTGAGCCGCAAATTCACGGACGACGAGGCCTACATCCGCCATGAGCTGGAACATTCCGGGCCGGGAACGCTGATGTTCGCGCTGGTCCCGGAGCATATGACGGGGAAGCTCGTCAACGAATCCTGAGCCTGTCGGAACAGCGCAAGCAGCGGCAGTTTCGTTCTCGACGCGCCGGGTTATGATCAGCCCATGGAGCTTATCATGACAAAAGCGATATGACCGCAAGGACCGCCGCTTCGACGTGGAGGACTACTTAAAATAAAAGGAGGGGCAGGCGGAAGCGTGAGCCGGAAACAGGACCTCTTTGAAAAATGGAAGCGGGACCGGGACCTGCGGGTCTTCGTCAGCGCCCTCGGCTCCACGGGGGTGACGCTGCTCTTCGCCCTCTACAACGGCTGTCTGGGGCTGCGGCACGGCTCCCTCTGGCATGGGAGCATCTGCGTCTATTACGTCATCCTCACGGCGCTGCGGGCCATGCTGACGGCGGCGGAGCCCCGGGCGGGCAAAAAGCAGGAGCCGGAGCGCTTCCGGGAGCGGCGCTGCGCCTTCGCCTCCGCCCTGCTGCTGCTTTTGAACGTCAGCCTGGTGGTGCCCGCCGCCCTCATGGTGCGGCTGCAAAAGCCCGTGGAGCTGTCGCTGATCCCTGCCATCGCCATGGCCGCCTATACGACCTATAAGGTCATTATGGCCTCGGTCCATCTGAAACGGAGCCGCAAAAGCGCCAACAGCCTGGTGCGGCTGCTGCGGAGCATCGGCTTCATCGACGCGCTGGTGTCCATTCTGACGCTGCAAAACACCCTTATCATGGTCAACTCCGCCGGGAGCGACGGCGGGATGCGGACCCTTACGGCCCTCACCAGCGGCGCGGTGCTGCTGGTGAATCTGGCCCTGGCCCTGGCCGCCCTGCTGCGGAGCCTCCGGCGGCTGAGGGGATCCGAAATCAAAGAAGAGGAGGAGAGCAAATGAACGCAAACGAGCTGTGCTTCCGCCCGGAGCAGCCCGCGGACTACGCCGCCGTGGAAAGCATGATCCGGGAGTCCTTCTGGAACGTCTACCACCCCGGCTGCAGCGAGCATTACGTCATGCACGTGCTGCGCCGGGACCCGGCCTTTGTAAAGGAACTGGACCTTGTGATGGAGCGGGAGGGCCGCCTTATCGGACAGAATATGTTCATGCGCACCGTCATTGAGGCGGACGACGGACGGGTGATCGACGTGCTGACCATGGGCCCCATCTGCGTGGCCCAGGAGCTGAAACGGCAGGGCTACGGGAAGAAGCTGCTGGACTACAGCCTGGAGAAAGCGACGGAAATGGGCTTCGGGGCGGTGCTCTTCGAGGGCAACATCGGCTTTTACGGCAAGAGCGGCTTCGACTATGCCCGGCGCTTCGGCATCCGCTACCACGACCTGCCCGAGGGGGCCGACGACTCCTTCTTTCTCTGCAAGGAGCTGATCCCCGGCTACCTGGAGGGCGTCACCGGCGTGTATCAGACGCCGCAAGGCTATTACGTGGACCCGGCGGAGGTGGAGGAATTCGACAAGGCTTTCCCGCCCCGTGAAAAGCTCAGGCTGCCGGGACAATTATGAACAGGCCGCGCTCTTTTGGGGCGCGGCCTTTACCTTTTTGACAAGCGCCCCTGGCTGTATTATAATAGTATGGTAAATACCAAACTGTCCCGGAGGAAAAGCATGAAAAAAGCAAAAACCAAAGCCCCCAAAAAAGAATCGAAGCTCCTGCGGGAGTGGAAGGAACTGAAACCGCTCAACTTCCTCTTTCTGATCCTGGCAGGCGTCATCAACGGCTTCGGCGTGTCCATCTTCCTTTTCCCCGTGAAGCTCTACGACAGCGGCGTTTCGGGTCTCTCCATGCTGCTGGACCAGGTGACGCCCCCGTCCCTGA
This sequence comes from uncultured Clostridia bacterium, assembly GCA_947169005.1. Lineage (GTDB taxonomy): Bacteria > Bacillota > Clostridia > Oscillospirales > Oscillospiraceae > RGIG6375. The sequence goes on from CAMVOG010000069.1 coordinate 4,386, forward strand.
CCCTCTCCCTCTTTCTGATCCTGCTGAACGTGCCCATCTTCCTTTTCGGGCTGCGGCGGCAGGGGCTCTGCTTCACGGTCTATTCCCTCTTCGCCATTGCCGTCTATTCGCTGACCTCTCACCTGATCCAGCACGTGCTGCCCATCGACGTGAACTTCGTCTCCCCCCTGGCGGGGACGGACCTGCTGCTCTGCGCCGTCTTCGGCGGGCTCATCTCCGGCGTGGGCAGCGGCATGACCATCCATTTCGGCGGGGCCATCGACGGGATCGACGTGCTCTCCGTGGTCTTTGCCAAGAAGCTGGGGCTCTCCATCGGCAGCTTCGTGATGATCTTCAACACCCTGCTGTACATCGTCTGCGGCATCGTGATCCAAAGCTGGATTTTGCCCCTCTACTCCATCGTCACCTATTACGTGGGCTCCAGGACCGTGGACTTCATCGTGGAGGGCTTTGACCGCTCCATGTGCGCCATGATCGTCACCACGAGGGCCGAGGCCGTCACCGCCGCCCTCTCCGAGAGCTTCAAGGCGGGGGGCACCATCGTCAACGCCATCGGCGGCTACTCCAAGGACGAGAAGCAGATCATCTACTTCATCGTCAACCATTTCCAGATCAACCGCCTCAAAAAGCTGGTGCTGGAGCTGGACGCCGACGCCTTTATTTCCCTGCAGAACGTGACCGACATCGTAAAAAAGCCAATGGCGTAAGCCGCGCCGAAAGGAGAATGTGTTATGTCTACCGCAAGAGACCTGGACCGTCTGCTGGAACGCTTTATTGAGGAAAAGCACCTGCCCGGGGCGGCCCTCTCCGTCTGCAAGGGGGAGGAGCTGATCTATGAGCGCTTCCTGGGCTATCGGGACCATGACCGCGCCGTGCCGCTGACGCCGGACACCGTCTTCCGCATCCACTCCATCACCAAGGCCGTCTCCGCCCTCTGCGGCATGATGGAATACGAGCGGGGCGCCTTTCTCATGGACGATCCCGTTTACGCGTATCTCCCCGAATACCGGCACATGAAGCTCAGCGTCCGTCAGCCGGACGGGAGCTGGCGGGTGGAGGACGCGAAGGAGACCATGACGATCCGCCACCTTTTCAACATGGACGTGGGCTTTTACGCCTTTGACGACAGCCCCACGGCCAGGGCCATGCAGGAGGTCCATGAGCGGCTGGGCGGCAGCAAGTTCCAGGCGGGCTACAGCCTGCGGGAGGAGATCCGCGCCCTGGCGGAGGTGCCCATGCTCTTTGAGCCCGGCTCCCACTGGCAGTACGGCTACGGCATCGACATGATGGCCGTGGTGGTGGAGGTCACCAGCGGCATGAGCCTGGGCGAATATATGCGGAAAAATATCTTTGAGCCCCTGGGCATGAAGGACACGGGCTTCCGCTTCCGCCCCGGCTGGCGGGAACGGCTGGCGGCCTGCGTGAAGCAGGTCCCCGGCGGCTCGGAGCCCTGCGGCGACCTGCTGGGGGACCCCCTGGACAGCATGTACCGGGAGGGCGCCCGCTATGAGGCGGCGGACGCGGGCCTGCTTTCCACCCTCCATGACCTGCAGGCCTTTTCCGGCTGCCTGGCGAACGGCGGCGTCTGGAAGGGGGAGCGGATCATCGGCCGCAAGACCCTGGACATGATGCGGCAGAACCTGCTGACGGAGGAGATGCTGCGGGAATTCCATACCTCCACCCCGGATATGGTGGGCTATGGCTACGGCTACGGCGTGCGCACGCTGATCGACCCCGCCGCCGCGGGCTGCGGCGGCTCCCTGGGCGAGTTCGGCTGGGTCGGCGCGGCGGGGGCCTGGATGATGGCGGACCCGGCGGAAAAGCTCTCCGCCGCCTTTATGATCCAGGACATGCTGCCCGACGGGCGCTATTATCATCACCGTCTCCGGGCCGCCATCAACGGCCTTGTCTGAGGAGAACGCCATGGAAGTGAATCTGAAGGGGCTCACGGCCCTTATCACCGGGGCGTCCAGCGGCATGGGGCTGGAAATGAGCCGGGCCCTGGCCTCCCACGGGGCCCGGGTGGTCATGGCCGCCCGGGGTGGGGAGAAGCTGGACGCCGCTCACGCCGCCCTTATCGCAGAGGGGCTGGAGGTCTGCCCCCTTGCCATGGACGTGCGGGACGAGGCCGCCGTGGAGGCGGGAGCCCGTTGGTTCCGGGAGCGCTTCGGAGCCCCGGACCTGCTGGTGAACAACGCGGGCATCGGCAGCAACGCCCCCGGCTTCGTGCCGGGGCGCCCCTTCTGGGAGCTGGACCCGGCGGCCTTCCGCAACGTGGTGGAGACCAATCTGACGGGCTATTTTCTGGTCAGCCGGGCCTTCGTGCCGCTGATGCTCGCCCGGGGCGGCGGGCGGATCGTCAACGTCTCCACCTCGGACGGCACCATGGTCCGGGCGGGCATGATCCCCTACGGCCCCTCCCGGGCGGGGGCGGAGGCCTTTTCCCGCTGCCTGGCGGAGGAGCCGCGGCCCCTGGGGATCACGGTGAACGTAATCTGCCCCGGCGGGGCCACCGACACGGGGATGGCGACCCCCGCCATGCGGGAGGAGTTCCGCCGCATGGGACGGAGCATGCTGCCGCCGGACGTGATGAACGAGGCGATCCTCTTCCTGGCCTCTCCGGAGGTGGCGGGGCTCACGGGAGAAAAGCTCGTCTGCAAGGACTTCCCCGCCTGGCTGGAGCGTTGGCGGGCGGAGCGCGGCTGAGGGGAAGCAGGATGTCTATTCGATTTTTGGTCTTTTCAGACCTGCATTACGAGCAGATGGCCGACGGAGCGGCGCGGCTTTCCGCGCTGGCGGAGGCAATCCGGAGAAACGCGCCGGATTTCTGCGTCAGCCTGGGGGACCTCTGTGAGCCGGAGGCGGAAAACGCCTTTATCCGCCGGGAGCTGGAGAGCGCGGGCGCACCCGTGTATTACGCCATCGGCAACCATGATACGGACCGGCACATGCCGGAGCAGGCCAGGGCCTTTCTCGGCCTGGACAAGGGCTATTACGCCTTTGACCGGGGAGAATACCGTTTTATCGCGCTGGACGCCTGTTATTTCCGAAAGGACGGGGCGGCCCTCCCTTATCATGAGCGGAATTACAAGTCGGAGCCGGGCGCTTACCCCCTTATTCCCGATGAAGAGCTGGTCTGGCTGGAAGACGCGCTGCGCGGCGGGAAAAAGACCGTGGTCTTCTCCCACCAGAGCCTGGTGAACGACTATCCCCGCCGGGGCGTGAGCAACCGGGCCGCCGTGCGGGCGCTGCTGAAACGGGCCAACGTGGTTTTGTGCGTGAACGGGCACGACCACGGCAGCGGCCTTGAGCTGCGGAACGGGATCCCCTATTACGCGCTGAACGCCGCCTCCTACATGTGGGCGGGTAGCCTGATCTCCGCCTCACCGGAGCTCAGGGAAAAATACGGGCATCTGCACGGCATGCTCCCCTACGCCGACGCCCTGCACGCCGTCGTGGAGCTGGACGAGGGAGAGATACGCATCCGGGGATTGCAAAGCGACTATCAGAGCGTGAGGCCGGAGGATATAGGGCTGAAGGAGCCCGTCTGGAACGGCGTCTCGATCCTGCCGGAAACGCTGTCCTGTACGATACGCCCTGCGGAGGAACGAAAGGACTGAGGACCATGCTGTGGGAAAAGCTCAAATACGTCGCCGCGGTGCTGCTTTACGGCACCGTGGGCACCTTTCTGCGCTTCGTGGCCCTGCCCAGCGAAATGGTCGCCTTCTTCCGGGGGCTGATCGGGGCGGTCTTTATCCTGCTGGCGCTGCTTTTTCGGGGCAAGCGCCCGGACGGGGCCGCCATCCGCCGCAACGGGAGGTGGCTGCTGCTCTCGGGCGTCTGCCTGGGGCTGAACTGGCTCTTCCTTTTCGCCGCCTACGTGGAGACCTCCGTGGCCGTGGCGAGCCTCTGCAACTACCTGGCCCCGGTGCTGGTGATCGCGGCGGCCCCCCTGCTGCTGCGGGAGCGGCTGGATAAGCGGAAGCTCCCGCTCATTTTCCTGGCCCTTATCGGGATCGTGCTGGTCTCCGGGGTCCTGGGCGGGGGCGGCGGCAGTCTCAAAGGGGTGCTGCTGGGGCTGGCGGCGGCGGTCTGCTTCGCGGCCATCGTCCTGTGCAACCGCAGGCTGCGGGACATTTCCCCCATGGACCGCTCCCTGGTCCAGCTCGTCCTCTCGGCGGCGACGCTGCTGCCCTTCGTGCTGGTCAAAAGCTGGGGACACTGGCCCGCGCCGGACCTGGGCTCCGTCCTCATCGTGCTGCTGCTGGGCGCGGTCCACACGGGCTTCGCCTACTGCCTGTATTTCAGCGGCATGGGCTCCCTGCCGGTGCAGACGGTGGCGCTTCTGGGCTATCTGGAGCCCGTGGTCTCCGTCCTCTGCTCCGCCTTCTTCCTGGCGGAGCCCCTCACGCTCCTGGGCTGGGTCGGCGCTGCCCTCATCCTCGGCGCCGCCGCGGCGGGCGAGCTGCTGCCGGAAAAGAAATAGCGGAGGGCGCCCTTCGGACGCTCCCCCGCCGTATCGTCTATATTTGATTTTTCCAGTCACGCCGGCTGTACAGGATGCGGCGCACCTCCATGACGTTGTCGATCACCACATAGAACACCGTAAAGTTTTTGACCTGGATCCTGTAATAGGGATATCGGTGATCGCGGCTGCTGACGAAGGGCTCAAAGGACTCCGCATTGGGCAGCCGCTCATAAATGGCCTTTTCCACTGCGTCGATCAGGGCATCCGCCGCAATGGGATTTTGCAGGCGATAGGTGATATAGTCCGCGATCTCGCTCATGTCCTCCTCAAAAAGCGGAAGGACGCGCAGCTCATAACGCTTTTTCCCCATGCACGCGCCTCCGCACCCGGGCAAATACCTCCTCGGCCGTATACCGCTCGTCGCTGGCGTCGGCGGCAAGGTCCGCCTCGTACAGCTTGAGCTCGATCTCATCCGTCAAGGCGGAATACTGCTCCAGACTCAGCACCACCATGGAGCCGTAACCGTTTTTCGTCAGAAAAACGGGCTCCCCGCGCTTTACCGTTTCCTCGATCTCCGGGTACTTGTTCCGCAGATCGGAAACGGGACGAATATTCATCATATCCAAGCACCTCCATTATCTGAATTTTATCAGAATATTATCATGCTGTCAAGTACTTCTGTTTATCATAATACCCTCCCGCTCAGTCGGGAGAGAAGGAGGATACGCAATGAAACGGGATTTCACACGGCTGGACAAGCTGCTGGAGGAGTTCGCGGCGGGCTCGGTGCCCGGCTGCACCTGCAGCGTCATGGAGGGGGACGAGCTGATCTACCAGGGGGCGGCGGGCTATGCCGACATCGCCTCCGGGAAAAAGACGGATATACACAGCATGTTCCGCCAGGCCTCCACCACCAAGCTCTTCACCTACTCCATCCTGGGCATGCTCTATGAGGAGGGGCGCTTTCTCTTCTCCGAGCCCGTGGGCAAGTACCTGCCCGAGTGGAGCGAGACCCGCAAATTCGTCGTGCGGCCGGACGGCACCGTGGACACCGTGCCCACGGACCGGCCTCTGACCATCCGCAACGCCGTGGCCATGATGTGCGGCCTGCCCTACTGCATGGCCCCGGCCCCCAACGCCGTGACCCCCACCCTGGCGGCCATGAGCGAGCGCATCGGCAGGCTGCTGGAAAAGGGCAAGCCCACCCTCCGGGAGGAGGTGCGGGCCATGGCGGACGTGCCCGTGGCCTTTGAGCCCGGCTCCCACTGGCTTTACGGCTTCGGCAGCGAGATCACCGGGGCCATCGTGGAGACCCTGGAGGACATGCCCCTGCGGGAGGTCTTCCGCAAGCGGATCATTGAGCCCATGGAGCTGGCGGAGGCGGAATATGAAGAGGATCCCACGGAACTCTT